>DASZXC010000007.1 GCA_035546035.1 Candidatus Paceibacterota bacterium | reverse complement strand
CGACTTCTTCTTTCTGAACGCCGAGCACGGTGGGCGCTTCCCAATCCCACGCAGCAAGCTGATAGGCCAACACGCGCCGAATGGACTCTTGGTCTGCGAGACTGAGGTCACGAAGCGGCATCGGCTTTTCTTGGCTAACGTTCAAGATGAGCCACGGCCGCTCGGGGCCGTTGGCTCTGGCGACTGGTTAGCCTCTTTTTTCATTCGGAGGTGGAAGCACACGAATTCGCTTCGGAATCTTATCGTCAGCTATGACTACGCCTTGGACTGACTTCGACAACGAGACGGATGAACCTTCCTTCAGGCGTAAATAGATCAGCGACTCGCTCGGCTTGGTCGGCAACCGCACTTCCAAATCGGCGTCGCCGTAAATGACGGAGCCGATCTTTTCGCCGGCCGCAATTGCTGCGGCCGGAATCGCGAGCGTCACGTCTTCGAGCGCCGTCAGCTGAGCGCCGCGCGGCCAAGGGAACGGCTGACCGGGCGGCTGCAGCGCGACATTCTGTTCTTCAGCGGGCTTCGGCTGAAACAACCTCTGGAAGAAGGACGGCATTCTTTCTTTTGGCTAACGTCAAAGATGAGCCACGGCGCTGCTTGGCGCGAGCTCTGCGCATGCAGAGATCGTGACAAGCAGTGCCGTTGGCTCTGGCGTCTGGTTCGGCCTTTTCACAACTCGACGACGATCTCCTCTCGGTCGCTCGCCATGAACGCCTTCAATCCGGCGCCGATGCGATTGATCGCTGACGCCTCAACAGCGAAGCAAAAATCTACGGTCCCTGTGACGAGATCATTCCCGCGCGTAAGGAACTCAACGCGAAGTGCGGTGTGTCCGGACGCATCGTGCACGTAAAATCGCAAGCCGGTGTAGCCGGAAAACCGTGGATCGCTCTTGTCGCCGCTTTCGAATCGCACCTCGTCGACGACACTTCGAGGAAAACTCGCGAGCTTTTCAGCCAACGCCAGAATGGTCGCAGAATCGGCATAGAACTCGGAACTGCCGGCCCGCCGGCCATCGGAGACGCTCAAGACGAAATAATGCGCGGCTTCCTCATACGGATAACGAGCCAATCTGAAAACTTTGGGATGCACGCCGACCATTTTTGCCGAACGTCACAGGTGAGCCACGCCGCCGGCTGGCGCGGAGCGTGCAGCAGCACGATCCGTGACAGACGGTGGCGTTGGCTCTGACGACTGGTTCGGCTCTTTCTGGGTAAACATCATGAAGAAAGAACCGCTAAGGACTGAGACGCTCGTCGATGTAATTTCGAATCGCGATCTTGGCCCACGAAAGATTCTGCATGTGATCATGACTTCGGAAGCTTCCCTTTCCATTTGCACCTTGAACGTGCGCAATCGCGTCTTGTAGGAACGAATCTGAAGCATCGACCTCTCGAAGCCTACGGACGACGTCATCAAGCTCATACATCGGGTGCCGATTGATGGTCTCGATTACAGCGAGCAGTCGTTCTTTCTTCATTTTTGCCGAACGTTAAAGATGAGCCACGGCGCCGGCTGGCGCGGAGCGTGCGTCAGCACGATCCGTGACAGACGGTGACGTTGGCTCTAGCGACTGGTTGGGCGTTTGCTCGGGACGCGAATGCGGACGGTCGCAATGACCGAGCAACGCGAGCGAAAATCTCGAGCGCCTTTTTCTTCGCGGCAGCGAGCTCCGCATCGCGAAGTTTTCTTTCAGCGGACACACATGCCGGACAAGCGCGCAGTCCAGCGCCGCGCTGGTCTGCGCGCGTTCACACGCATTCCGCTTTTTCGAACTTCCTCCGACGATCATCTGCTGGACGAAGCAGGCGAGCGGCTCGGCGCTCGTCTGCTTCAGCGCTTCCGCCAGCAAACTTTCTTCGCTTCGCCTCATCACGTTCATCTTTTCGCCCAACGTCAAAGATGAGCCACGCGGCTGTTGACGTTCGAGGTCAAATTGATCTTCCGAAAACTCAGGGCGAGCGACCGCGTTGGCTCTAGCGACTGGTTCGGCGAACGCAAAGCGCGGGAAAAAAGCTCCGGCTTAAAAGCCTCTCTCTGCATGAAGCTACTCGGCATCGTTCGT
>DASZXC010000006.1 GCA_035546035.1 Candidatus Paceibacterota bacterium | reverse complement strand
GAGAGGACCGAAGTGAACGGACCGCTGGTCTATCTGCTGTCACGCCCGTGGCAACGCAGAGTAGCTATGTCCGGAAGGGATAACCGCTGAAAGCATCTAAGCGGGAAGCCCACTCCAAGATTAGGAATCGTTGAGAGCCCTGGAAGACTACCAGGTTGATAGG
Source organism: Candidatus Paceibacterota bacterium (assembly GCA_035546035.1). NCBI lineage: Bacteria > Bacillati > Minisyncoccota > Minisyncoccota bacterium. The sequence continues at coordinate 10,795 of DASZXC010000006.1, read as the reverse complement.
CTTTAGGTGTACGCACAGCGATGTGTTGAGCCGAGAAGTACTAATTGCTCGATCTTATTAGGAAATTTGGAAATCACTGACTTTCCTCGATAATTATAATTTATATACCTGTTGTTTCAGTCAAAAAACAGCGGATCGAATCCTCTGTTCTGGTGATTCAAGGCGATGGAACCACCTCTTCCCATTCCGAACAGAGAAGTTAAACGTCGTACTGCCGATGATAGTCCTTCGGGGCCAAAGTAGGTAGTCGCCAGAACAGAGGATTTGATCATGAAAAACCACCCGTAAGGGTGGTTTTTCTCTTGTCTGATATAATATTTCCACCTATGTCATCCTGGTCAATGCGGCGCAGATTCGGATATTTCCTCATATTCCTGGCGGGGCTCGTGCTCCTCGTCGGCGTGCCGTCGTTCTTCACCTTCTATCGCGCCCCTACCTGCTCTGACGGCAAGATGAACGGCGCCGAGACGGGAATAGACTGCGGCGGAAACTGCGCTAAGCTTTGTCCGGCAGATTATGCCGCGCCGCGCGTGCTCTGGAGCTATTCGGTCCGTGTCCTTCCGGGCGTATACAACGCTCTCGCATATGTCCAGAATCCGAATACGTCAGTGGAAGCGGCTTCGGTCCCGTATCTCTTCAAACTCTATGACAAGGACGGGCTCCTCATCGTCCAGAAAACCGGCAGGGCATACGTCCCGGCCGGACAGAGATTCGCCGTATTCGAAGGCGGCATAGCGACCGGTGAGCGCGTCCCGGCGAGGACGACATTCGAATTCACCGGCGATGCTGATTGGAGGCAGGGGAGCATGCTTTCGAAGCTTCGCGCCGAAAATACCGACCTGATCCAGACGGGAAGCCCGCGCGCGCAGGTGCAGGTCAGGAACGAATCGGTGGACAGGACCTATTCGGACGTCACGGCGTACATCATCCTCTATGACGCTTCGGACAACCGCGTATCGTTCTCGAAGACCGTCCTTGATCCGATAAAGCCGGGAGATAGACAGATGATCAATTTCACCTGGCCGGAGCCGTTCGCGACGTCCGTCGTCAGGACGGAGGTGTTGTTCGTCGGGACGGGCAAATAGACGCGGTCGGTAGCAGGGAACCGAAAACCATATGGTAGACATGATCAAAAGCGCGGGAGAGCGCATAGCGAAAGGCGGCATCGACTGGATGATGTTCGGCGCGGCGGTGACGCTCGCGCTGTTCGGCCTCGTTACCATGAACTCCTTCATCGGCGACAATTACTATTTCTCGCGCCAGATCATATGGCTCTGCGTGGCCGTAGCGGTATTCTTCGGGACGAGCTTCATAGACTGGTCGTTCCTGCGCCGCACCAACGTCCTCGTCACGCTCTACTGCGCCGTCATCGCCGTCTTGGGCTTTCTCCTTCTCGCCGCGAGGGAAGTGAAGGGCGCTCAGAGCTGGCTCCATTTCGGCGCGGTGTCGTTCGAGCCCATGGACGCGGCGAAGCTGGTGCTCGTATTCGTCCTGGCGAAATATTTCTCTCGCAGGCACGTCGAGATCGCCAACATCCGCCACATCCTGGTATCTGGCGCATATACGGCGATCCTCTTCATACTCATCGCCCTCCAGCCCGACTTCGGCTCGGCGATGATCGTCGGATGCCTGTGGCTCGGCATGGCGCTCGTATCGGGACTTTCCAAAAAGCATCTCGCTATCCTGTTCTCGTGCGCCGTCATCGCGTTCACGCTTCTCTGGAATTTCGGATTCCAGGAGTACCAGAAGCTGCGCGTATTAAACTTCGTCCATCCGACGGCCGACGTGCAGGGGACCGGATATAATGCCCGCCAATCAACGATCGCCGTCGGATCAGGGGAGATCCTGGGCAAAGGCATCGGTTACGGAACGCAGTCCAAGCTCAAATTCCTTCCCGAATACCAGACCGACTTCATATTCGCGGCATTCGCCGAGGAATGGGGATTTATCGGCGTCATCATATTCTTTGGGGTGTTCGGCGTGCTTGTCTGGCGCATCATCGCCAATGCGCGGCGCGGCGTCACTAATTTCGAGATATTCTACGGGCTCGGGCTCGCGGTGCTTTTTATGAGCCACTTTTTCATAAACGTCGGTATGAACATGGGGATGTTGCCGGTCACGGGCATCACGCTCCCGTTCGTGAGCTACGGCGGTTCGCATCTGCTCACGTCGTTCTTCGCGCTCGGTATCCTGCAATCGTATCGAAAGTCCATGCGCGCGGCGCACCGCGAAGAGACTAAGAACGAGTTCCTCGGTATATAGCGACGGTCTCGGAAACCATGCGGGAGAGGGCGAACTCTTTCTGAACCTTCTCTGAAAGGGCTTCGGCGAATGAACGTGCTTTGTCCGGATCCGACGCGATGAGATCGAGGCTCCTTGCCGTGTCATCAGGCTTGCGCGTCTGGACGAGGATGCCCGATCTCATGTCATCTATGATCTCTTTGACGCCGCCGACATTCGTCGCCACGACTGGCAGTCCCGCGAATCCTGCTTCGATGACCGCGTAGGGCAGGCCTTCTTTTATTGACGAGAGGACGAAAGCGTCGAGCCCGCGCAGGTATGTCGAGGCATTCTCTATGAATCCTAAAAGAGCGACGCGCTCTTCGAGGCCGAGGCTTCTCGCAAGCGTTTCTAATCTGTCGCGCTCCTCGCCCTCGCCTATGACGGCGAGCTTGAATCGAGAGTCGAGAGAGGAGAAAGCGGGGAAGAGATATTCATAGCCCTTGTTTTTATGGAGCTCGCCTATAGCGCCTACGAGGAAATCGCTATCGGCGATGGCGACGCCCTTAGCCCGAGCCGCGGCCTGCAGATGCGCCCGGGCTTCAGTCTTCTCCTTAAAATTAGGTATCTTTGCGCCGTTATGGACCAAGACCAGCTTGTCTTTTATTCCAAAGAGCCTCTTTCCGTCATTCAGGTCCCGGGCGGATACGGCTATCGTCTGATGCGAGAGGACGATCGTGAGCCATGAAAAGAATCGTATGCTCCAGAGTGAGAGAAGGCCGCGGTCTTCGTTCCACGGCCATCCATGGCAGGTGAATATGATCTTAGGAACGCCCGTGATGCGCGCGGCGAACGCTCCGATGCCGCCGACCTTCGAGCTGTTCACGTGGACGACGTCGGGCCTCTCTGCCTTAAATATCGAATAGAGCCTGAAGAAGCTCTTCGCGTCGGCCAATGCGCTCATATCCCTTTGGAGAGAGTCTACGGACATCGTCCGGATGCCGGCGGCCGCCAGCTTTTCGGCGAGAGTGCCTGACCCGCCGAATGCGACGACGGCTTCGAATCGGTCTTGCGGCAAAGAGGAGGCGAGGTCGTAGACGTACTTCTGCGCGCCGCCCCAATTAGACTTAGTTATGACGTACAAGACCTTTGTCTTCCGGTCGGGATTGTTCATAAAATGAGGCTTTAATTATAGCTTTTTTTGAGTTTCTCTGCACCATCCGCGCTACTTGTAACTAAGCCGGGGCAGTGTAGTATTACATCTTGTATGACTTCCTTCAGCAAGAAGGCTCCCTGGATTCTTCTCTTCGGCGACGTCGCTTTCTTCGTCGTCTCGCTTTGGCTTTCCCTCCTCGTCCGATATCTCGGCACGCCTGACAAGCTGACGTTCAACGACCATCTCGCACCCTTTTCGCTCCTCTTCGTCGTATGGGTGCTCGTATTCTTCATCTCCGGCCTCTATGACAAGCAGAGCATCATATTCGCCCAGAAACTCAAAGGCCTTCTCATCCGGACCCAGATCGTCAACATATTCATCGCCGTTTCATTCTTCTATTTCATTCCATGGTACGGCATTACTCCGAAGACGACGCTCTTTCTCTATCTTCTTATATCGCTCTGCTTCATCCTCGCATGGAGGCTTTCCGGCTATTTCATCCTCGTCCCTAAATCGCGGGAGAGAGCGGTCCTTATAGGAAAGGGGGAAGAGGTAAATGCTCTGGCAAAGGGCGCAGGCGAGCTCTACAACGTCGATTTCGTCGCATTGATCGATCCGAGCCGGCCATCGGATGAGGTAGCGGCCGAGATAGAGGTGCTTAAGCCGTCCCTTATCGTAGCCGATCTTCACAGCGATAGGGTCCAGATCCTGCTTCCGAACCTCTATAACCTCATCTTCTCTCAGGTTCGTTTTATGGATATAGACGAGATATATGAAGGCGTATTCGATAGGATACCTGTTTCCTTGGTCCGCCATCACTGGTTCCTCGAGAACGTCTCTACGTCGCCGAAGGTCTTCTATGATGCCTTCAAAAGGATCATGGATGTGGTGCTCGCACTCGTGCTCGGCTCCGTTTCTCTGATCTTATATCCGTTTATAGCCCTTGCTATAAAAGCCGAGGATAAGGGGCCTGTATTCATCTTCCAGAAAAGGGTAGGCAAGGACGACCGCATCGTCCGCATCGCTAAATTCCGGAGCATGAGCGTCGCCGCCCAGGACGAGACGGGCGCTTCGGAGCCGCAGTCCGTGACCCGCGTCGGCGCTTTCATCCGAAGGACGCGCATAGATGAGCTGCCGCAGCTCTGGAACGTGGTGAAGGGCGACCTGTCTCTCATCGGCCCGCGCCCAGAGCTGCCTCAATTCGTAAAGGTGTATGAGAGCGAGATACCGTTCTATAAGATCCGCCACATCATAAAGCCGGGCCTTTCGGGCTGGGCGCAGATATATCACAAGACTCCGCCGAAATTCTCGGCGAGCAATGAGGACACGGCTATGAAGCTCTCGTATGACCTCTATTACATCAAGAACCGGTCGTTCCTTCTCGACCTCGTGATCGCGCTCAAGACCGTGAAGGAGCTCGTGTCGAGGAAGGGTGTGTAAGCTTGTAACTTTTCTCGTTTTGGGTAGCTTGTAGTGAAGAAGAACCTTTTAAAACCATGAAAAACAAAAAGACAGTTATCGTTACGGGCGGGGCGGGATTCCTTGGATCCCATCTCGTTCCCGAGCTTTTGAAGCAGGGTTACCAGGTGCATGTCGTGGACAATCTCGTCTCCGGTAAGCTCGATCACGTGCCGGAAGGCGCGAGTTTCTACAACGTCGACATCCGCGATCGCGCGGTGCTGGTCGAGCTTTTCAGGACGATCGCGCAGAAGGCGGGCAGCCTTTACGGCGTGTTCCATCTCGCGGCCTTGCCGCGCGTGCAGTTCTCGATCGACCATCCGGCCGAGGCCCACAGCGTGAATGTCGATGGCCTGATCAACGTTTTCGAGGCGGCTAAGCGAGCTGAGGCCCGCAGGCTGGTATATTCTGCCTCGAGTTCGGCATACGGTGATTCGAAGGAGCTGCCGCTCCACGAGGATATGATGCCGAACCCGATGAGCCCGTATGCGATGCAGAAGCTCTATGGCGAATATGTCGCCAAGAACTATGCGCTGCATTACGGTCTACCGACGGTGTCGCTCCGCTACTTCAACATCTATGGGCCGAATGCCGATCCGAAGGGTCCGTATGCCCAGGCGATCATCAAATTCATCGACCAGCGCGCTAACAGCAAGCCGATGACGATCACGGGCGACGGCCTCCAGACCCGCGATACCGTGCATGCGCGCGACGTCGTCCGCGCCAACATTCTCGCCCTTGAAAGCGATAATGTTGGAAAGGGTGAAGTCGTCAATATCGGTTCCGGACGTAACGTCTCGGTGCTCGATATGGCCAAAATGATCGGCGGCGATCGCGAATTCATCGCTCCGCGCATCGAGCCGCGCCACAGCTTGGCTGACATCCGCAGGGCGAAAGAGCTTCTCGGATGGGAGCCGCAGATAACCCTTGAAGAAGGGATCGCGGACCTCAAGGAGCGTCATCGGATTGACGGATAGCCACGGCGATTTACAAGCCGGTTTCTGCGAGAGCAGAAACCGGCTTTTTGTTTTGCAAAACCACAGAATAAACGCTAGTATAGCCCTGCATTACTCATTGACCCCCATTTTCAGGCATTCCCATGTGGAAAAAGCGCATTTCGGCACTCGTTCTCTTGGTCCTCGCGTATGGCGTCGCCCATTTCGCATATATCAATAAAGAGTCGTACAGACTCGGTCTCGACCTTTCCGGCGGCACGCACCTCGTGTTCAACGCCGACACGTCGAACCTCGCTCCGTCTGAGATAGACGACGCGATGACGTCGCTCGCAAACGTCGTTGAAAAGCGCGTGAACCTCTTCGGCGTGTCCGAGCCTATCGTGCAGGTAGAGACGGGAGGCGTCATCGGCCAGACGGATCACAGGCTCATCGTCGAATTGCCGGGCGTTACCGACGTAAAGCAGGCGGTGGACCTGATCGGCCGCACGCCGGTCCTTGATTTCCGCCTCGTGAAGCCGGGCGCTGACAAACTCACCGACGCGGAAAAGGCGAAGGCGACCTATGACGACATCTTCGTCCAGACGGGCCTCACGGGCCGATACCTTTCGCATGCGAACCTCGAATTCGACCAGACGACGTACGCGCCGCGCATCGCCATCACCTTTAACGACGAAGGGGCGAAGCTCTTCGGCGATATCACCAAAGCGAACATAGGCAAGCCCCTCGCCATATTCCTCGACGGCGAGCCTATCTCGACGCCCGTCATCCAGACCGAGATCACGTCGGGCAATGCGGTTATCAACGGAACGTTTACGGTCGACGAAGCGCGCTCTCTCGTCCGTGACCTGAACCTCGGCGCGCTTCCCGTGCCTATCAGCCTCGCTTCGACCCAGACCGTCGGCGCGACGCTCGGCAAGGGCGCCCTCGACGCATCGGTATTCGCCGGCATCATCGCATTCATCGCCGTCGGCATATTCCTGATCTTCTGGTATCGCATATCGGGCATCGTGGCGACGATCGCTCTCGCTATCTACGTGGCGCTCAATCTCGCGCTCTTCAAATTGATCCCGGTGACGCTCACGGCGGCGGGCATCGCGGGCTTCGTGCTCACGCTCGGCATGGCCGTGGACGCGAATATCCTTATCTTCGAACGAATGAAAGAAGAGCTCCGCCGAGGCCTCGACCTGCCGGCGGCTATCAAGGAAGGCTTCCACCGCGCATGGCTTTCGATCCGCGACTCGAACCTTTCGTCCATAATCACGGCCGTCATCCTCTATTATTTCGCCTCGACGCCGGTGATCAAGGGCTTCGCGCTCGTCTTCGGCCTCGGCGTCGTCGTCTCGATGTTCACCGCCATCACGGCGTCGCGAACGCTCCTTATCGCTGTCGGCGCGAAGGGGAACAGTAAGTTCGCCCGATTCTTCTTCAGCTCGGGTATAAGCCACAACTAAACATGTTCATCGTAAAATACCGAAAATTCTTCTACGCTCTCTCCGTTCTCCTCATCGCGGGATCGGTAGCGGCGCTCTGGCTGTGGGGACTTAAGCCCGGCATCGACTTCAAGGGCGGCTCGATCATCGAAGTCGAATATGCGTCTTCGACCCGGCCTGTCATTTCAGCGGTCCAGCCGTCTCTCGATAAGCTCGATCTCGGCGAATATTCGATCCGCGAAACGGGCGCCGAAGGATTCATCATCCGTACCAAAGAGCTGGCTCCGGAAGCGCATGACGCAGTCATCGGCGTCCTGAAGGTGAACGGCGCGAATCTCACGGAAAAACGCTTCGACTCCGTCGGCCCTATACTCGGCGAGGAAGCCCTCCAGAAGTCGTGGATGTCCATCGCTCTCGTGCTCCTGGCAATCGTACTTTTCATCACGTTCGCGTTCAGGGGTGTCTCGAGGCCGGTCAAATCGTGGAAATACGGCGTCATCGCCATTATCGCGTTGGCTCACGACATCATCATCCCTGCGGGCGTATTCGCCCTCCTCGGCCATATCGCGGGAATCGAAGTAGATACGCTCTTCGTCACGGCCCTCCTCGTGGTGCTCGGCTTCTCGATCCATGACACCATCGTCGTATTCGACCGCGTGCGCGAGAATCTGAAGCACAATCATGAAGGCAAGCAGAAGAAGTCGTTCGACGTCATCGTCGGCGAATCCATCAACCAAACGTTCGTCCGATCCGTGAACACGTCCCTCACGACGCTCATCGCCATATTCGTGCTCTATCTCGCCGGCGCGGAGGCGACGAGGCATTTCTCCTTGGCGCTCCTCGTCGGCATCGCTGCGGGCACCTATTCGTCCATATTCCTCGGCTCGCCGCTCCTCGTCACGGTATATGCGTGGCAGGAAGGCAAGAAAGCCTAGCGCTATGCGTAAACGGGGTAGTGGGATACTATAATCCCGACGAACACGTGGCGGAATTGGTATACGCGTACGTCTCAGAAGCGTATCCCGCAAGGGTTGAGGGTTCGAGTCCCTCCGTGTTCACTTTTTGGGCGGCAGAGGGCGGGTTTGATTTTTCCCGGATTATGGGCCAGAGTTAAGTCATATATGACGAAGCGTATCGGCGCGCTCATGCTTCTTTTGGCGGTCATTCCGGCATCTGCCCAGGCCGCGTGGTGGAATCCTTTCTCGTGGGCCGCGGCGAAGCCTTCGGCAGTTGCTACGACGACTCCTGTCGTCGTGTCGGGTATTTCAGGCTCCCGCATCGTTCCGACGATAGAAGAGCTTCAGTCCCGCATCGCCGACCTCGAGGCGCAGTTGCGCGCAGCATTGTCGCGCGCCGACGTCGCCGAAGCGAGCGCGGCGAAAGCGGCCGCTCCCGCTCCGCAAGTAAAGGCTCCTGTCTCCGTGCCCGCAGCAGCCCTTTCCGAAAGCGGCATCGATGCGAAGACGAAAGCATCGGTCGTCCTCATCGAGAGCGCCACCTCGACCGCCGTCGGCGCCGTATTCGACGCGAGCGGGCGCATCCTCACCGACACCCGCATCTGGATCAAGGACCAAGCCGGCATAACGCCTATCACGGTCACGCTTTCGAGTGGCGCGAAGAAGCCGGCAAGGCTCATAGGCATAGACGAGACCCGCGGCGTCGCCGTGGTCCAGATCATGCCGTCCGGCTCCTATCCGTACCTTAAGCCCGTCTACGAAAGCGGCCTCTCGGCGGGCGACGCCGCTTTCGTCCTCGGCTATGGCTCGTCCCCGATCAAATCCTCCGTTGCCAAGAAGACGGCCGACGGCATCGAGCTCGTCGCCGAAGGGAAGCCCCGCGACAACGGCAGCGTCATCGTGAACGATCGCGGCGAGCTCGTCGGTATCCCGACCTCCTCTATCTGCCGCGTGCTCGAACAGGGGACGAACTGCCTCAAGTATACCGTCGCCGAGACCGCCATCCAGGCCGTCGCGCCGAAGATAATCGCCGGCATGCGCCTCTTCATACGCAAAGAATATTCATCACCGACGGAGCAGGATATCCGCGGCCAGCTCGACGGCATGTACCAGGGCGTGAAGACGAGCGGCGTCATCGAATACGCCATCGCCGCCGCCACCGGCCCTAACAGCTTCGATAATTTCAATAACAAGCTCTCGAACGACGAGGACGGCAAGATGACCAAGCTCTATCTCCAGAAGCTCAAGCAGATCGCTGAGGCGCAAGCGTCAGGGGCCGACTTCCTCAAGAACCAGACCTACAACCTGCGCACGTTCCTCATAGACCATAGCGCCGACATAGCGACGCTCGGAACCTATCAGCAACAGATAATCAAGAACGTCCAGTCCTTCAATTCGGCGAAGCTCGCCGAATATACCGCGAAGCTCGACCTGCTCACGAAGAGGAAGAACGAGTACGACGCCTACCTTGCGGCTGGAGCGGGAACGACGCACGACTATCTCATGGAAGAGGGGGCGTTCCTCGAAGGCGTAAGCGAATACTTCAAAGCCGATCAAAAGACCCTCCTCGACTCTTTCTCCGGCGAATCGGTCCGCATCTTCTGATTCGTAATATCAGCGCACGAGCTCTCCGCCGCACGATGTGAAAAGCTCGTCTTGAATATTCATCGACATTAGAACCTTAACCTAAAAACAGCATGGCAAACGAAAACAGGGGATTCGCCGGCATGGATCCCGAAAAGCAGAGGGAGATAGCTTCGAAGGGCGGCAAGAGCCAGGGGCAGGAGAATAACCCCGGCAATTTCGCCAACGATCCGGAAAGGGCGCGCGAGGCAGGACGCGAGGGCGGCAAGAGCCAGGGACAGGAGAATAACCCCGGCAATTTCGCCAATGACCGCGATAAAGCCCGCGAAGCGGGCAGAGAAGGCGGCCGGCATTAGCCTCGGGACGCATGCTTGACGCCATAGAAGCCCTGTGTATAATAGTCTTTACCTCGTTAAAAACCTGGGCAGTACGCAGAAAGTGCCTCAAAAGCACTTTTTGCTTCGCCGGAAGGGCTTACCGAGGGGTTCGTTGACAATTGAGATAATTGAAAGAGAACGTGCGGTAGAAACTGGTAAAACTTTTTCTATCTGTATGTGCAAGTTCAAGAAACTATTCTTTTAGAACAAGGATTTATGATCGGAGGCAGATTCAGCCTTCGGTCACCATAGGATTGTGAGATTCCGGTAGCACGGAATCTCCAGGTTCAAAGTAGTAGCAGGTAATACTGTTGTCTATTTTGTTCCGTTCGATCCAGGCGAGAGCCCTTCGGGGTTGTCGCATGGATTTATATCAAGAGTTTGATCCTAGCTCAGGATGAACGCTGGCGGCGTGGATAAGGCATGCAAGTCAAGGGGGCCCGCAAGGGCAACCGGCAGACGAGGTAGTAATAAGTAGGTACGAACCTTCGAGTCGCGAATAGCCTGCCGAAAGGCAGGGTAATACGCGATAGTCCCTCCGGGGTAAAGATTTATCGCTCGAAGATCGGCCTGCTCGGTATCAGGTAGTTGGTAGGGTAACGGCCTACCAAGCCAATGACGCCTAGGGGAGCTGAGAGGCTGACCCCCACCGATGGGA
>DASZXC010000005.1 GCA_035546035.1 Candidatus Paceibacterota bacterium | reverse complement strand
TGCCCGTCGTGGTAGCACCGCCGTTTATAGTGAGGCCGCCTGTTTGCGCGCCGTTACCGATGGTAGACGAGGCGGTGACGAATATGCCGCGAGTCGTGGTCGGAGCGAGGGCGCCGAAGGAGTTGACGGACCAGTCGCGGAATTGGGAGGCGTAGTAGTTTTGGGACGACGTTCCCCAGAAGTCGCTCGCGCTCGCGGCGACCACCTGGCCAAGGCTATTCGTCTTCAAAAGCGAATTAGCGAGGCCGAGTATCGAGAGATTGGTCGTGGTCGCGGTGCCTGTCGCCACAAGGTTCGCAGCCGATATGTTACCGGAGAAGAGGCCGTTTCCCTGGACAGAGAGCTTTGCCGCGGGCGACGTCGTTCCCACGCCGAAATTCGCGCCGTTATTTATATATGAGGTGCTTGAGGCATTGATCAAGACTCCGATCGTATCCAGACTATCGGTCAATTGGAGGTATCCCGGACCGGAGATTTGATTAAGAGCGCCTAACTTCGCGCGGGAATGGCTGAAAGCATCTTTAAGGTCGATCGAATTAGTGCTTCTATCTATAGCGATCTGATCGTTGCCCGTTGCATTGTTCGCAATGACCCACCCGTTCGCAGTGAAGTAAGACGAGGAGTTGTTATTGAACAGCATCGCGATCCTGCCCGTCCCCGCCGACTGGACGTTTATAGTCAGGCCATTATTTCCGGTACCGCCGACGTCTCCTTCGAAGAAGTTCGTGAACTCGTTATTATCCCTGAAGAGGCGCAGCTGGCCGTTATTATATCCCGCATTCGCAGATTGGATGCTTACGGTCGGCGCATTTGAAAGCGCGTATCCGTCGCCGTTGATGTTTACGAAAGAAGCCGCGTTCGTAGTGCTTCCGAACCTGATCAGCCCTCCCTCGGTAACGGTCAAATGGCTCTTAGTCGATGAGCCGATGACAAAGGCAGGCCCGGTGATCCCGTTAGGATTTATCGACAGCAAGCCGAACGGCGTACTAGTACCGATGCCGACGTTGCCCGACTGCCCGATGAAGAGCGACGACGTGCCCACCGCCGCATTGGTGCCCGAGAAATATGCGACCTGGCCTTGGGTGCCGGTAAGACCGAGAGACCCGGTGCTAAGGCAGGCACCGTTCATGGCATAGCAGCCGTTCGAGATGTTGAGGCCGCCCGCGGAGTAGAAAGTGGAAGTGCCGGCCGTAAAGTTCGCGATACCGCCCACGGAGAGGAGCGAGCCCGGAGACGTGGTGCCGATGCCGACGTTGCCGCTAACAAGGGCCGTAAGAGCCGCCGCTCCGCCCGGCAGGAGCTGGACATTGCTGTTTTGGAACGACAGCTGCGAATCATTCGTCGAATTCTTTATAAGGTCGTTCGTGATGAGATTTCCCGTTATGTTCCCGGAAGCGAAAATGTTACCGCCGAAGTACGCGCTGCCCGTCGTGGTAGCACCGCCGTTTATAGTGAGGCCGCCTGTTTGCGCGCCGTTACCGATGGTAGACGAGGCGGTGACGAATATGCCGCGAGTCGTGGTCGGAGCGAGGGCGCCGAAGGAGTTGACGGACCAGTCGCGGA
>DASZXC010000004.1 GCA_035546035.1 Candidatus Paceibacterota bacterium | reverse complement strand
CGGTCGAGTAGAGGCCCCCGATCGCTCGGGGGCCCCTCTCACAAAACCGGACTTGTGGATCTCACATCCGGCTTTTCGGGAAGTTGACGTTCCTGGGTCGCGCGGGCGAGGTGGCTGTTGTGGCGTCTCGTCCGAGCGGTGGTGCAGGTAGTTCAGCAGCGACGTTTCCGTCCGCAATTATCCCAGGGCTAACTCCAGTTGCGCTGGGGCGATGACGATATCTGGCGGGATTTGGTAGCGTACCCATGTGGTCTCGAGCGAGAGGAGACCACGCTCGGCAAAGCGAGCGTTGGTCAGTACTCGAGTCACCGGGGGCGAGTTGCTGAGACACCACCAGGACCGTCGTCCCGGCTTGAGCGGCTTCCAGCTCACGCTGCTACGTCGCTTGCGCCAATGGCGTATTGCGATTGCACGAAGTCGCCTGCGGATATGCGCGTCGAGTCGCGGCAAGTCGCGCACGCTCGCAATGCGAAAGAAACCAATCCAACCGAGCAAGTACTCGTTGAGCCTGCGGATGCAGTCGCGCAGCGACTGACCCCAGGCGCGTGGAGTTAGCTCGCGGATTTTCTCGTCGATGCGGCGCTTACTCCGCTCCGACAAGCGCACCTCGATGCTTCCATCCAGAGGCTCACGCCGCAGGGTGAAGCCAACGAAGTGCCGTTTCTCTGGCCGCGATACCGCGCTCTTCTCCGCGTTCACCTTGAGCCGCAAGCGGCGCTCGATGAAAGAGCGGATGCCTGCCATCACGCGCTGCCCCGACCGCTCACTACGCACGTAGATATTGCAATCGTCGGCGTAGCGCACGAAGCGGTGACCGCGCTGTTCGAGCTCACGGTCGAGCTCGTCCAACACGATGTTGCTAAGCAACGGCGAGAGCGGACCGCCTTGCGGCACTCCTTCCTCCGTGCTCACCACCACTCCATCCGGCATCACCGCCTTGACCTTCAGCATCCGGCCGATGAGTTCGAGCACACGTCGATCCGCGATCGTCTGCTCGAGCCGCGCCAGCAGGCGCTGATGGTTTACTTGGTCGAAGAATTTCTCTAGGTCCAAGTCCACCACCCATTCGTAGCCTTCCTCCAGATGCTGCTGGGCCTCGGCGATAGCCGTGTGACAGCTCTTTCCTGGCCTAAAACCGTGGCTACTCGCGTGAAAGGTCGTCTCGTAGTACGGGCTGAGCACTTGCTGCACAGCCTGTTGCGCGATGCGATCGATCACATTCGGGATGCCAAGGCCTCGTTGTCCTCCGTTCGACTTCGGGATCCACACGCGACGAATTTGTCCGGGTCGGTAGCTGCCATCGAGCAACTCGGAGCGTAACGCCGACAGGGCGTCGTCGAGGTGCCTGTGCACTTCTTCGACGCTCTGTCGATCCGGGCCGGGAGCGCCTTTGTTTGTAAGCGCTGCGTGAAACCCATCTGTTGATGGCTCATGGTCGTCAGGCATGACGGGGCATGCGAAGACGACACACAGCGGAGGCTCGCGAGCGGTTGATTGCGGAGGTAAAGGCGACTGGGGACATCCCGCGAGTCGTCGCGGAGCGGTTGGGGGTTTGCGCGTCATCGGCGTATCGGTGGGTGAAAGAGGCGGGATCTTCCGCGACGGTGGAGACGCCGGTCTTCGCGAGAGTTGTCCCGTCGCGAGCGGCTTCGGGCGCAGGGGTGGTCGTGCAATTGGGGCAGGCATCGATTCGTGTGGAGGCGGGCTTCGATGCTGAGTTGTTGCGAGCAGTCGTGTCGGCGCTGGGTGGCGCGACGTGATCGCGCACGGTCTACCTGTGTACGTCGCGCTTGCGCCGGTCGACATGCGCCTCGGCTACGAGCGACTGGGCGGGTTAGTTCGAGAGAAAATGCAGGCAGAGCCGCGTTCTCGTGCTCTGTTCGTATTCGTTGGGAAGCGCGGGCACACCATGAAGGTGCTGACTTGGGACGGCACCGGTGTGATCGTGATTCACAAGAAGCTCGACGCGGGGAAGTTCGAGCTGCCTCGCGCGACGAGCGAAGCCGATCAGCATGTGGTGGTGAGCGACGCGATCTTCGAGGTGATTTACAAGGGCGTGAGCACGCAGCCGAAAACGAAACGCCCTCGCCGCACTCATTGAAGCGCTTTCTGCTTGAGAGGCGCGATCGCGTTCGTGTACACAAAGAGCGTGTCGAGCAAGTCACAAGAAGCGAATACGCCGTCTGCGGCGGAGCTCGCCTCGTTGTTCTCGGCGCTCCAAGTCGAGCTTGTCGGCCTCAAGTCTCACATGGCGGAGCGGGACACGCAGATCGCGTCGCTGCAGGAGACGGTGCTCAATCTCACGCACGAAAACGCGCTGCTCAAACGCCGCGTGTACGGAAACAAGACTGAGCGCGCTCACACTAGCGAGCTGCAGCTCACCCTCGGTGATTTGCTCAACGACGAAAAGACCCTGCAAAAGCAGCTCGATGCCGCCATCACTCAGGCGCAGGGTCCAGGCAGTGACGACGCGGCACCACCTCCGGAGCCAGAGAAAGTCAAAGCCAAGCCCAAAGGGCGTCGAGATCTGTCGGCCAGTAAGCTGCCGCGGTTCTTGCTCGAGATCTGCGACGAGGAGATGGAGAAGAGCTGCAAACGGATCGGCTTCGACGAGAGCTTGCAGTTGATGTACCGGCGCGGGGGCTTCTCGGTGCTGGTCAAACGCACCGCAAAGTACGAGGTCCCCGGCAAAGACGGGCCGACGGTGCTCGGCGTCGAGACGCCAAAGACTTTGTTTCCGCGAGGCTTGCTGCATTCCTCTGTGGTCGCGTTCCTCATTGTTCAGAAGTTTGCGCTCGGTGTGCCGCACCATCGACTCGAGCAGCACATGAAAGATCAAGAGGTCGAGCTCGATCGCGGCACCATGTGCCGCTACACCGACGAAGCGGGCGGCGCCCTGGGTTCCACCATCGTGCATGCCCTTTGGCAAAACGCCATCAGCAATGGTTGCGTGATCTCAACCGATGCAACTTCCGGCCTGGTGCAGCCAGAAAAGAGCAAAAACGGCCTGCGGCAGGCCTGTAAAAAAGGCCACTTCTTCACCGCCGTCGTTGACTGCGAGTCGGTGCTCTTCGCGTACACTGAGAAGCACACGCAAGATTTCGTGAAGAAGTTGTTCGGCGGCTTTCGAGGCTACCTGCAGAGTGACGCGAGCAACGTCTACGATATCCTCGATCGCGGACCGCCAACCGACTCGGGCTCAGAAGAAAAGATCAAACTCGTCGGATGTTGGGCGCACTGTCGACGCTACTTCTTCGAGGCGGGGATCTGTCGTTACCCTGTTGGCGTGCAAGGTCTGATGCGCATTCGCGCCATCTACGCCGCGGACAACGCTTTTCGTAAGCTGCCACCGGCTCAGCGCAAGCTGATGCGCGACCAGCACGTGCGTCCGCTCATGGATAGTTTCTTTCAGTGGGTCAGGGAGGCACGCGCATCCGCTGATGGTTGCAATCTGGCTACACGCGCCATCGGCTATGCCCTCAATCAAGAGACTGAGCTTCGCCGCGTGCTCGACGACGGCAAGCTGCCGCTCGACAACACGCGCTCCGAGCGTTCGCTCAGAAAGATCGTCGTCGGTCGCAAAAACTGGATGTTCTATGGCAGCGACGCACATGCTGAAAGCGCAGCCGCCATCTTCTCCATCATCGCTTCGTGCCGCCTGCATTCGATCGACCCCCAGCAGTACCTCGACGAAGTCCTACGCATTTTGCCGTACTGGCCTCGAGATCGGTATCTCGAGCTCGCCCCCCACGAGTGGACCGCAACGCGAGCTAAGCTCGACCCAGACGAACTGAGCGCGCCCCTCTGCTCGTTCACGATCCCCGCGTGACACTGGCCGCTCGGCCATAAAGATGGGCTTCGCGCAGCGCTTACCTTTGTTTGACGCGACTCGCAGAAACGCATTCCTCAGGTTTCCTCTATTCGCTATCTCCTCCATCGTCATCGTCGGCACTGCACCTCTCGTCGTGTTTGGCGACTTCGGCACCGCGCGCGGGACAGGCAAGGGTTGACCCTCGTCCGCTCCACCGTCGGCCCCTTGCGGGCTGTCGGCTGTCTCACCAAACATTTCGAGCTGCTTTGCCTGTTCATTGGCCGTGGCCGCCTTCCCTCCCCACTGCTCGGCAGCAGCGGTTTCTCCCTTCTTTCGAAGGGTTTTCGGTACTACGCGGTCATCCGACTTCTCTCGTCCCTTTGCCATATCGGTCCTTTCGTTCCTTCACAGCTACCGCTCGCGCTCGCTGCGCGACGGAGGCCGAGAGATCTCCTCGGGTAAGAAACACAGAGCTTCGTGCGAAACCGTCGCCACTACCTGCGATCGTCCGACGAATATTGGGCTTCGCTGAGAGCAGCCAGCTCACCCACGATCGCCAGCCTTACGGCGCTTCACTTTCGTTCGGTTCCGCACTGCACCTACGGCTTCCACCAGACCACCCCTCGCGGGACTCATGCGCACTCACAATGCGCACGAGCAGGCCGGTAACTCCGGCTCGTCGCCCTTGCCTTCGGTGTGTGGTTCCCTTCGTCAGGGCCCACGGAGGACTGGTCTA
>DASZXC010000003.1 GCA_035546035.1 Candidatus Paceibacterota bacterium | reverse complement strand
GCCGCGACGACCGAACCAGAACCATTGGTTTTCAACAGAGAGTTGGTAACGGAAGAAACGGCTAAATTGGTCGTAGTCGCCTGCGTTGTCGTTGCATTTCCGACCACGACCAGGTTTCCGTTAAACGTGGAAGACGCGCTGACCAAAATTCCGAGCGTAGTCGTCGGTCGCAGAGAGCTCGCAACGATATTCCAGTCGCGGAATTGGGAATTGTAGTAGTTCTGTGAGGTCGTCGCCCACAACTGCGCTGCGGTGGCATAGTCAGTGCCCGCAACCGCCGCGATAATGGATCCGTTACCGCTCGTCTTCAACAGCGAGTTTGCTATTGAAGAGACCGCAAGATTGGTCGTCGTAGCATTCGTGGTCGTGGAATTGCCTCCAATAACCAAGTTGCCGGTTATCGCCAGATTACCGACTATCGTGGAGGACGCCTGCGATACGAAGCCGCCGTTGGCGAGAATAGTCCTCGTCGTCGTTGGAGCGAGATATCCTCCCGAGATAACGAAATCCCTAAACTGCGAGGCGTAATAATCGTTTGAGGTCGTCGAGAAGAAATTACCGACTGACTTGTAGTAATCGCTGGACGTCGTGGACCATGACCCTCCCGGTAGCGCATAATCCGTGCCCGCGACCGCGGCAACCACCGAGCCATTGCTGTTCGTCTTCAAAAGCGCACCGGTTACCGATGTAACGGCCAAATTTGTGGTCGTCGCCTGGCTTGTCGTCGCATTTCCAGCTACCGCGAGATTCCCCGTAACCGTGAAATTACCAGCTATCGTTGACGATCCCTGCGAAATCAATCCTCCATTCGCCAATATCGTTCGAGTGGTCGTCGGCGCCAGGTATCCGCCCGAGATAGCGAAGCCTCCGAACTGGCCCGCATAGTAATCGCTCGAACTTGTGCTGAAGAAATTGCCCGTCGATTTATAGTAATCGGCCGACGTCGTTCCCCATCGCGCCATCGTCGAATCCCAATAATTCGCGGACGTCGTCGAGAAGAAATCGTTCACTGACGCGTAATAATCCGACGATGTGGTGGACCAGCCGTTCCCCGCGGCCAAATAATCAACGCCCGGTACCGCGGCGACCACTCCTCCCAAAGGATTCGTCTTCAATAGCGATCCCGCGACCGACGTGAGCGCCAAGTTCGTAGTCGTAGCGCTCGTCGTTGTAGATCGAGCGATATGCGGCAGGTCGGTGAGCGACGCGATAGACGTCGTCGCACCTATGATCGCATTCACACGCGCGTCGGCGCGCTGGTCGGTGTAATACAGATTGCTTCCTTCAACGATATTCGCCGTATTCAGACCGAGAGACGAGGTTGAGATCTGTGCGATGGTATTCCCCGGTCCGCCGACGAGAAGCGATCCGTCCGCGATCGAAGACAGCCCCGTACCGCCACGAGCGGCCGATAGCGTGCCGGTCCATGATGGCGAGAAGGTATGCGTATCGCCCGACGACGTGATTGTCAAAAGGATATTTGCATCGGACGTGGTCGCGAGCGTCTGCGATGCTCCCGTCTGAAAAGGCGAATACTGGGCGGCGATACCCGAGATGCCGCTTCCCGATCCGCCGGCGTCCACTCCGCAACCGAATTGTCCGGTTGCCGAGTTCCAGATAAGCTTGTCGGACGAGCCGGAGCAAGACGTGAGCCCCGCGCCGCGGATGATGCCCGCGAACAGGCTCGTCGTGGTGGCATTCGTGGAAGTCGCATTGAGCGTAGTCAGGCCGGAAATGGTCGAAGAGGCGTTGGAAATGATGCCTCCGGCCAAAGTAGCGAGCGCCGCGGCGTTTATCTGGCCGTCAGAATTGACGGAAAAGAGCGATGAGCCGAGGACATTCCTCACATCGAGCAGTTTGGCCGTCTGTCCCGCCGTTCCGCGCACCGCCAATGCGACCGCGGACGATGTCGTGGCCTCGATCGTCGCAACCGCGTCGGTCGCGGGCGTCGTCGTGCCGATCGCCGACTGCCCCGCGCCCGAAATCGCGCCCGCTATCTGCGCGAATGCAGCCGAAGAGATCGGCTGGCGCGGAGAAAGCGTCTCGAACGCCGATCCGTTCGCTGAAACCTCGACCTGAAGGTATATGTCAGACGTCCTGAAATCGAAATTGAGCGCATCAGGGTACCCCGCAGGCGTATCGCCGATATTCACATTGAAAACGCCCTGCCTGACCGTCGTCGAGAACGTGGACGGAGCGACCGCAGGCCACAATCGCGAGCCGTTTCCGACCGTCGCATTGTTCCAGAGAGAGAATTTAAAATAGTAGGTCGTTCCCGTACCCCCGAGAAGGTTTCCGGATCCGTCAGTGAGACGGCCTTGGTATGAAAGGGTCGAAGGCACGCCAGCCGCAAGAGCGGCGGTCGGATATGATACAGCACAAAGCGCCGTCAATCCTATGGTTAAGGACAGGAATATAGGGCGAAAACGCCGTGATGACAAGGGATTGGTCACGAAACTCAAAAGCAACCTCCGACTTGAGCTTCGAGAGCTTCTCTATGTTGAAAATTATAGCACTTTCAATGGCTTTCCTATCCCCAACCCGTTCCCATAGTATTGAGAAAGGGAACGTGGCATAATCTTTCGAAATCATGAAAGACATCCTCGATGCCTACAGGTGCGAGTGCGGCAAACTGCTTGCCCGCGGCTTCATCATGACCGGAGAGATCGAGCTCAAATGCCGCTTCTGCAAGCGGCTCACGACGATCAAAGGCATCGGCGACCAGATCTCGGCGCCGGACAGATATGCGATGTCGCTCGAAGAGGATGGAATGGTGACCGCCGCGTCCGAATCGGCGCGGACGATACTCGGATACGCGCGAGACGAGCTTCGGAGGAAGAACGTGAGCGACGTCACGGATATAACCCCTGCCATATATCAGAATCTCTGGAAAAAATTGGAAAGCAAGCCCGGCCGCGCCGTCATATTCAGCCTCGTCGAGATAAAAAAAGAAGGGGTGAAGACAAAGGTCCAAGGATGCGCGCGGCTCGTGCTCGGCGCCATCGGCAGACCTATCCTTTTCCTCGATATCGATCGGGCGAAACCGATCACGCCGAAGCCTCTCAAGCTTCCGAAAGCGCCCAAATCCGTAAGAAAAGCCTGATTTAGGCTGTCTTTACGTCGTGACTGACCATATCGGCCCCGCCGTTCGAGAAATGGAAGGTCGCTTTGACGTTTTTGCCCTGGAGCACGAACGGCAGCCAGTGCTTGTCGTCTATCCACATCGAATCATACGGCACGTCCGCGAATCCGTACCACTGCGGCCGCATCTCTTCGCTCTCGGCAGGCTCGCCCTGCCATGCGCGCGTGACGAATACATGGCACCGCTGGTCCCAATCGGGTCTATCGGTGAAATGAAAATCCATCACGCCGACGGAAACAATATCTTTCGGCGAGATCGTAACGCCGATCTCTTCGGCCGACTCGCGGATGATCGCCTGAGTCGGATTCTCGCCTGCCCGCAATTTTCCTCCGACGCCATTCCATTTCCCCGCACCGAACCCCCTCTTCTTCATGGCTAGGAGGACCTTGTCGCCCTCTATGAGAAAATTGAGCGTGGTCTGTATCATGCCTCTATTTAACCACGGAGCTTGATCTTCTCCACAGGCTTGCCCTTGGCCAGCTCGTCTATCAGCTTGTCCAGATAGCGGATCTCCCGCATGACCCTATCGTCTATCTCCTCTATTCGAACGCCGCAGATGACGCCCTTTATCAAGCGCCTTTTCGGATTCGGTTTGGGCGCTTTCATATAGAAAGTCTTAAAATCCGTTCCTTTTTCCATCTGGGCTTCGAATTGCCTTTGGGTATAGCCAGTCAGCCAGCGGATGAGCTCGTCCACCTCTTCCTTCGTGCGGCCTTTTCTCTTCGACTTGGCGATATAGTACGGATAGACTTTCGAGAAGCTCGTCGCGTAGAGGTTTTCTTTGAGCATGCGCAGAGCCTACTTCAGAAAAAGATAAAGAACCGCGGCGATTAATATCTGGGCGAGGGCCGCCGCTAGAAGACGCGGCTTGCGCAAATATACCGCCAGAGCCGGAAAATATATGACTGCCGCCGTCACGACGACCACGAGCAGATTCGGGCCTTCGGCATCATTGAAGAAGACGAACATCGTTCGGGAAAACACGAGAGCCGTTATAGCCAAGATCAGAAGCGATACCTTTTTTGATTTGAAATACATATCTAATATTTTACTACGAAACATGCGCATCGTGTTGCCGGACTTGGAATCGAACCAAGATTCTAGGCTCCAAAGGCCCATGTCCTACCATTAGACGATCCGGCAATATACCGATTTGGACATAGTAGCGTGCGGCTCTCGGTTGTACAAGAAACGATTGACGGCGTCATCAGGAAATCGTATAGTCTGCCCGAAACTGACCTCTTCATAACCCCTCAATACCTTGTTCTTTATGAGAATCAGAACCATTATGCGACTCGTCGGTCGGGCGCTTTTCGGCAAGCGTCGCCTGAAAGAGGCGCGAGAAAAACGCGGGCTTCGGCTCGAAGGATTCGCATGCCGGCGACAGAAAGCCCTTCAGGAATTGCGCGAGCAGATCGCCGGTTTCCCAGGACGCAAGCTGACAGCTGAAGAGCTGGCGGCCGTCCCGAAGGGCAAAGACGTTGACCTCTACGCCTGCCCCATCGGCACCTGGTTCGTCTGCACGCCGCACAAGGACCTGCCTGGCATGGTGGTCTTGGGCCATGTCGTGGACGGCATGGATGCGATCGTCAATCAGTTCGGCGGCGGCACCTGCATCCCTAAACGCTTCGTGAACCGCTACCGCGCGGTCGTCGCCTAAATCTCTTATTCCGAGAGCCTCGCGCGTGCGAGGCTCTTTTTTATACAAACAGGCCTTTTTCTTCTCCTACGATATCCAAAACAGCGAGCTCCAGCGGCAATTCGCGTATCGGCGACGAGCCTATGTAATCGAAAGCGCCGAGGAGACCGCGGAGCAATTTTGAATCGAGTGCCAAGCCTTCGGCAAGCGCCTTCGCTATGAATTTTTTATCTTCGTCCGACGCGCCTTGAGTCGCCTCCTCCCCCGCTATCTTTTGGAGCAGGGCGAGCCGCGCAAGCGAAAGCGACAATTCGAGGAACAATTTCGGATCGAACGATTTTTCTTTTACCTTAGCGATAGAGCCGAATGCGGATTTTGCGTCTTTCGAAGCCAATGCGCCGATGAATTCTCGGACCAATTCCGCTTTTGGCGAGCCGGTCGCCTCTTCGACGTCGTCGCGGATGATCTTCGCCGCGCCTTTGCCTTTCTGGGCACCGAGCCCGGCGATGACGCGCTCTAAAATGCCGTGCGAATCGCGGAACGATCCGTCGCCGACCAGCGCGACGAGCTCTGCGGCAGAAGGCTCCAACAAATAGCCCTCCTTTTTGGCGACGGACATGACCGTATCCTTCAGTATATCCACCGTGGGGCGCTTGAATTCGAATACCTGGCAGCGCGACACGATCGTTTCGGGTAATTTATAGACTTCAGTCGTCGCCAGGATAAATACGACGTGCCTCGGCGGCTCTTCGAGCGTCTTCAGGAGCGCGTTGAACGCTTCCTTCGTGAGCATATGCACCTCGTCTATGATATAGACCTTGAATTTCGATTCGAACGGCAATACCGCGACCGCGTCGCGGAGAGCGCGGATGTCATCTATGCCGCGGTTCGATGCGGCATCTATCTCATATATGTCATTTGGCGTCGTGCCGATCTCGCGCGCGAATATACGAGCGATGGACGTCTTGCCGATGCCGCGCGACCCGGCGAACAGATATGCGTGGGCAACGGCGGAATTTTTAATAGCGCCCTGGAGAGCCTTTACGACGGAATCCTGGCCGACGACTTCGTCAAAAGACTGCGGACGGTATTTTCTGTAGAGCACTTCGTGGGACATGGACCCAGTATACCAGAGCGCTTGGGGATTTTGTGCGTAGGACAGGATTCGAACCTGTGTAGCCCAATGGGCGACAGATTTACAGTCTGTTGTAATTGACCACTCTACCACCTACGCATGAAAGAACCTCAACACTCTACCAGATTTCGCCGTTTTCTCAAGAAAAAGCCGCGCCGGACACAAGGTCCGGCGCGGCTTCCTTCCGTCTTTACTGCGCTACTTTTTCAGCCTCGACCATCTCGTCAGTCAGGGATTTGAGCGGTATCGGCCTCTTGCCCTTCTTCACCTCGAACGTGAATTCGCTTCCCTTCATCGAAACGGCGATGGCGCCGCCCTTGCCGACGCCCTGCGAGATCATGAATCCGGCGACCGGCGTCAGTATCTTCTCCTGAATGAGGCGCTTCAGCGGCCGCGCGCCGAATTTCGGATCGTACCCTTCCTTGGCGAGATAATCGTACACAGGCGCCGATATATTGAGAGCGATCTCCTTCTCCGCAAGGCGCTTCACGATCTCGCCGACCTGGATCTTGACGATATCCTTGATCGCTTCGTGCGAAAGCACGTCGAACAATATGATCGAATCGAGCCGATTCAGGAATTCAGGCCTAAAGTAGTCTTTGAGACTCTCCATGACCTTGTCCTTCACGTCGTCATACTTGCGCTTCTCCGACGAATCGGCGGCGAAGCCGATCTTCTCCATCTTGTCTATGTACTGCGCGCCGATATTCGACGTCAGGATGATGACGGTGTTCTTGAAGTTCACCGTACGGCCCTTGGTGTCGGTCAATCGGCCGTTATCGAGCACCTGGAGCAATATGTTGAACACTTCCGGGTGCGCTTTCTCGATCTCGTCGAACAAGATGACGGAATACGGGCGATGGCGCACCATTTCGGTGAGCGAGCCGCCTTCTTCGTATCCGACATATCCCGGCGGCGCGCCGATCAGTTTGGATGTCGAATGCTTTTCCATGAATTCGGACATGTCTACGCGGATCAAAGCCTTGTCGTCGTTGAACATGAATTCGGCGAGAGCCTTCGTCAGCTCCGTCTTACCCACGCCAGTCGGACCAAGGAATAGGAACGAGCCGATCGGCCTGTTCGGGTCAGCGATGCCCGCGCGGGCGCGGCGGATGGTATCGGATATCTTTTTGACCGCTTCGGACTGGCCGACGACGCGCTTGCCGAGCTCGCCTTCCATGCGCATCAATTTATGGGCCTCTTCTTCGAGCATGCGGGTCACCGGAATGCCCGTCCATTTCGAGACGACATCGGCGATGTCCTGTTCGGTGATTTCTTCTTTCAGGACGCGGCGCGAAGACTGTATCTTCTTGAACTTCTTCATCTTAGTATCGAGGTCCTTTTCGAGAGCCGGGATTTTGCCGTATCGGATCTCCGCGGCCTTCGACAGGTCGGCGCGCAATTCGGCGGTCTCCGCTTCGAGGCGCAATTTTTCGAGGTCTTTCTTTATCGCCTTAACGGACGTGAGGAGCTCCTTCTCGCTCTTCCATTTGAGCTCGAGCTCCTGCGTCTCCTCCCTGAGATCGGCGATCTCCTTTTCGATTGCCTTGGAGCGGGCCTTTGATTCTTTGGATTCCTCTTTCTTCAATGCCTCCTTCTCTATCTCGAGGCGCATGATCTTGCGATGCGTCTCTTCGAGGAGCGGCGGCTTGGATTCGAGCGAGATCTTCAGGGAAGAAGCGGCCTCGTCTATGAGGTCGACGGTCTTGTCCGGCAGGAATCGGTCGCTGATGTATCGGGACGAAAGGTTCACCGCGGCGACGATGGCGTCGTCGGTGATGCGGACGCCGTGGAAGAGCTCGTACTTCTCCTTGAGGCCGCGCAAAATAGCGATCGCGTCTTCGAGCGAAGGCTCGGATACATACACAGGCTGGAAGCGACGCGTGAGAGCCGGGTCCTTTTCGATGTATTTCTGGTATTCCTTCAGCGTCGTGGCGCCGATGGCGCGAAGCTCGCCGCGCGCAAGGGCCGGCTTGAGCATATTCGACGCGTCCATAGAACCTTCGGCGGCGCCGGCTCCTACAATAGTATGGATCTCGTCTATGAAGAGGATCGTCTTGCCGTCTGAACGCTCGATCTCTTTCATGATGTTCTTGAGGCGCTCTTCGAATTCGCCGCGATACTTCGTACCGGCGACGAGGAGGCCGAGATCGAGGAGCACGAGTTCCTTATCCTTGAGGGATTCAGGCACGTCCCCCTGTGCCATGCGCAAAGCGAGGCCTTCGACGATGGCGGTCTTGCCCACGCCCGCTTCGCCGATAAGGATCGGGTTGTTCTTGGTGCGGCGGGACAGTATCTGGATGATACGGCTGATCTCCTGGTCGCGGCCGATGACCGGGTCGAGCTTGTTCTCGGCGGCGAGTTTGGTCAGGCTCTTCGTATATTTCGCGAGCGCGCGCGGTTTCTTTGGCGCCGAAGGCTCGGACTTCGCGGTTTTGAGCTCTTCGAGCACGCGGACGACGCCGGCTTTGGTGATCTTGAATTTCGAAAGTATCTCTGCGGCAGGTCCAGGGATCTCGAGAAGGGCGATGAAGAGGTGCTCGGTCGAGATGAATTCGTCTTTGAGCCCCGCAGCGACTTTGGCAGAGTTTTCGAGAGCCTGCGCCAATTCAGGCGTCAGATATATCTGATATGACTGGGAAAGCGTCGCTCCCGCCTGGGCGCCTTCGAGCGATTCGGCGAGCGAGTCCGAAAGCAGGATGACGTCAACCTCGAGCTTTTCGAGAATGGCGAGGACCATGCTTTCCTCCTGCAAAATAAGGGCGGAAAGGAGATGAAGCGGGTTTACATGATTCTGTCCGCGCTCGATCGCGAGCTCGTGCGCGCGGCGGATGGCTTCTTTAGCCTTGGTGGTGAAATGGTTAAGTGGTGGCATAGGGTTAGTGTATCAATTTCGGGTGTTTTTTGGGAGTTTTTTGAGTCGCTCCGCTATATAGGATACGTCCCGACGCGCGGCGTTTGGTGCAAAGGTGAAGCGGAGCGTGTTGCGGGCGCGCCACATGTTCGACGCGGCGTCCTTCCCTGCCTCGACAAGCGCTTTCACTACATATGACTCTTCTTCGCCTTTCAGGCACGAGCTCTTGGTCGAGCACGCGACGCCCTCTTTATCCAAGAATAGTAGGGCGAATTCCGGATCAGCTAGGTCGGGAATAGAGACGTTCACGTTATTCGGCAACCGGTTTTTAACCGAGCCGTTTATAACGGCGTCCGGCAGTTCAGCAGCGATGCGGTCAAAAAAATACGATCGGACCGCGGCAGCGGTTTTCGAACGCTCTTCGCGGCCTTCATGAGCGAGGGCGAGGGCTTCGGCGAATCCGGCGATGAGCTCGACCGACTCCGTCGTCGGGCGCTTGCCACGCTCCTGCCCGCCGCCGGCCATAAGAGGCTCCCAATGAACGTGCCGCCTTACGACCAGCGCGCCGACGCCCTTCGGACCCTGCATTTTATGCGCGTCGAGCGTCAGAGCGTCGGCGCGCAGGCCCTCGATCTCGCATGAAAGCCACAATGGCGCTTGCGAAGCATCCACATGGAAGACCGGAAAGTTCGAATCTTCCCCTTTCCCCATCCTTTCCGCGCGGATCTTGCGCACCCCTGCACCTATTTTCGAAACCGGCTGTATGGTACCGATCTCATTGTTCGCATACATGCACGTGACGAGCACCGTATCAGGCGTAATAGCCGCTAAAACGTCTTCGGCGCGCACGACGCCGTCCGCACCCGGCGCGACATACGTTACCTTCACTCCATGCTGGCCGAAAAGCTTAACGACTTCCAAGACCGACGAATGCTCGATCGCCGTCGTGACGACATGAACGTCTTTGACGCCCTTTTCAAGCTTGGCACGAAGCGTGCCCTGAATGATCGTCGCATTCGCTTCGGTACCGCCGGACGTGAAATATACTTCCTCGGGCTTCGTGCCCAAAATGCGCGCGAGGGATACGCGCGAAGCTTCGAGCGCGTGCTTTGCCTTCACGCCCTCACTATGAATAGCACTCGGATTCGCCCATGCGACGCGAGCACGCTCCATAGCCCGTATGACGCGCGGGTGCAGAGGGGTCGTAGCGGCCCAGTCGGCGTATATCCTCTGTGAGGATATTTTAGAGAAAAATCCCATGCCTCAAACCTACTCCATTTGAAGATTCACCGCAAATAGGCTAATATAGAGCCATGATTCTCGACTCGAACATCCTTATAGGCGTCCTTGCCGTTTGCAGCCTCTGCCTCGTCGCGGACATATTCCATCTCCGATGGACGCTCCGCAAGGTGTTCAAGAACAAGGATTGCGGCGACCTCGGCCAGGCCATCGCGACGCTGAACAAGGACATAGACGGCCTCGAGAAGTTCAGAAAGGACATCGAAGAATACATGAAGAACGTCGAAAGGCGCCTCCGCCGATCGACCCAGGCGACCGAGACCGTGCGCTTCAACGCGTTCCGCGGCGACGGTCTCGGCGGCACGACGGGCGGCGGACAGAGCTTCGCGACGGCGTTCCTGAACGAGGACGGCGACGGCGCGGTGCTCTCGAGCATATTCACCCGCGAGCGCGTATCGGTGTATTCGAAGCCCCTCGCGAAATTCGATTCAGACAATACCCTCACGGAAGAAGAGCGACGCGCGGTCTCGTTAGCGAGAACCAGGCTCACCACTCGAACCTAACTTCGATGACGGCGTATCATTTTTCACCACTATGGCAGGAAAGAAAACACAGCAGAATAAAGGCGGTACTTCCGGCGCTTCTGCAGGCGTTCTTTCCAAGCGCCCTCCTGTCGTCGCTATCCTCGGCCATATCGACCACGGCAAGTCGACCCTCCTCGACTATATAAGGAAGACGAACATCGTCGAAAACGAAGCGGGCGGCATCACCCAGCGCATTTCGGCATATGAAGTCGAGCGTCAGACCAAAGACGGCGCGCAAAAGATCACGTTCATAGACACCCCCGGCCACGAAGCGTTTTCAGGCATGCGCGAGCGCGGCGCGACGACCGCAGACGTCGCTATCCTCGTCGTATCGGCAGAAGACGGCGTAAAGCCGCAGACGATAGACGCATATAACGAGATCAAGAAAGCCAAAGTTCCCTTTATCGTCGCTATAAACAAGATAGACAAGCCCGCAGCCAACGTAGACCGCACCAAAGTCTCTCTCGCCGAAGCGGGAATATACGTCGAAGGATACGGCGGCGACATATCGTTCGTTCCGATATCGGCAAAGACCGGCCAGGGCGTAGACGAACTGCTCGACCTCATCATATTGTCGGCCGATGTCGCGGACCTCAAAGGCGACGCGTCTAAACCGGCTGAAGGCGCGGTCATCGAAGCGCATCGCGACCCGAAGAAAGGCATATCGGCGACGCTCGTCATCAAGGACGGCTCCATCGGCCCCGGCATGTTCGTCGCGGCAGGCTCGGCTTTCTCCCCTACCCGTATCCTCGAGAACCACTCAGG
The DNA here is from genome assembly GCA_035546035.1 of Candidatus Paceibacterota bacterium. Classification (NCBI taxonomy): domain Bacteria; kingdom Bacillati; phylum Minisyncoccota; species Minisyncoccota bacterium. Next base: position 118,115 of record DASZXC010000003.1, on the reverse strand, counting down.
CAAGAAAATAACCGAAGCGACGTTCTCCGCACCGATCCGATTGGTCGGTTGGAACAAGGCTCCGCAGGTCGGCTCTTCGTTCCTATCGTTCTCGAATAAAAGAGAGTTCGAAGAATACGTAGAGATGGCGGCAGAGGCGGAAAAGAGGCCGAAACCCGTTCCCGGCATGGCGCCCGCCGAAGAGAAAGCCGAAAAGCTCATCCTCCCCCTCATCATCAAAGCCGACGTGCAGGGCTCGGTCGAAGCGATCGAGCACGAAATCGCCAAGATACAGAGCGAGCGCGTCAGCCTCAAGACCGTGCTCGCGTCCATCGGCGACATCACCGAATCCGACATCAAAGGCGCAGGCGCGAACAGCCAGGCCCTCGTCGTCGGCTTCAACGTCAAAACCGACAGCCAGGCCGCGGCCATGATCGAGCGCCTCGGCATCGCCCAGGCGACGTTCGACATCATCTACGACCTCCGCGAATGGCTCGAAGAGCGCGTCAAAGAGCGTGCGCCGAAGGTCCAGGTCGAGGAGACTATGGGCTCCGCCAAGATCCTCAAATTCTTCAGCCGCACCAAAGACAAGCAGATCGTCGGCGGCAAGGTCATCGATCGCGAGATCGCGCTCGGCCACCGCGTAAAGATCATCCGCCGCGAGACCGTCATCGGCGACGGCCTCATCCGCGAGCTCCAGCAGGCAAAAGTGAAGACCTCATCCGTCCAGCAAGGCTTCGAATTCGGGGCCATGATCGAAGCGAAGATGGAGATCGCCCCCGGCGACGTCATCGAGGATTTCACCGTCGTGGAAAAATAACGCCGCATTAAAGATATGCCCGACCTCAAAAAAGAACGTTTCGAAGAGATCGTCCGCCACCTTGCCGCAGAGTTCCTCTCGGCCAATTCGAACCGCACCTCGCTCATCACTGTTACCCGCGTCGAAGCCGCAGAGCGCTCGAACCGCGTCACCATATTCTTCACCGTCATGCCTTTGGACAAGGAAGAAGCCGCGCTCGACTTCCTGAAACGGAATCGCTCCGAATTCCGCGACTATGTCAAAGAGAAGGCGCGCCTCATGCGCATTCCGTTCTTCGATTTCGAGATAGATTTCGGCGAAAAAGCGCGCCAGCGCATAGACGAAGGGTTAGCGAAATAGGCCACTTTATCCTATACTGGCTTTCATACAGGCCACGTAGAAAAGTGGTAATTCGGCGGTCTGCAAAACCGCTATGCGCGGGTTCGATTCCCGCCGTGGCCTCACTGCCTGGGTGGCGGAATTGGTATACGCAAGGGACTTAAAATCCCTCGCCCTTAAACAAGGCATGTGGGTTCGATGCCCACCCCAGGCACCCGGAAAATTGCCATGCGGCGCTTTTTCTGTTACATTTTTCAGGCGCCGAATGCAGATATCCGCCCTTAGCTCAGTTGGTAGAGCAGATCCCTCTTAAGGATAAGGTCGTAGGTTCGATCCCTACAGGGCGGACAATAAAAAAAACCGGCACGCTCTCAAGCTGCGTGTCGGTTGAAATCCTTCATTAGTCCTTCTAAGGACTTCTGTACCGCGGAGGATTCCGCCAGAGAGACGAAGGCGATTATCTGCCTCTCCCTCCCCCCGATACCAATATCTGGCGAGCTTGGTATCGGGCAGCTCGCGCAGAGGGCAGAATCCGAAGAATCCTTTTCCGGTTCTCCAGAAGAAATGGGATCTGCCCTTCTTGTCGACGGACCTATAGATACTGCAAGAGAAAGGATCCTTCGCGAATGCGAGAAGTGCCATGAGAAGACAATTTCCCCAGCGTGGTCTTTGATGCATATAAGGAGCGTTTGACCCCAGATTACACAGGCGTCGGCATACGTCAATCAGTGTGCTAAGCTCTTTCTCATGGGCACGTGGCGGAATTGGTATACGCGCCGGTCTTAGGAACCGGTTCCTCACGGATTGAGAGTTCGAGTCTCTCCGTGCCCACAAAACAAGGCCGAAATAGGGCTTGGATGCGGCCTGGCTAGGCGCTCGATACTATTTGACTTTTGCCAATAAATAGTATATAATTATACCCGAACCAGTTCGAGTTTGGAGGGTCTCCCTCCCTGCTCTTTTGACAAGAAACCACATCTTCAACACTGAAACTCAACGAAAGGATTGAAAATGCCAGATGAAACGCCAGAACAACCGACGGAACCGAAAGCGGCCCCGACCGCCGCTCCAGCGACGTCAGCGATAGTGCCCGCGGCGGAAACGCCGCAAGAAGCGATCGATCTGCCGGATTATGACCAGATCGAGGAAGACGAAGGCCGCAAGGCCGGAACCGACCCCGATGGCGACAATGTCCATGTTACGGTGATCGAAAAAGGTTGGGGTGATACGAATCATATTCTGATCGCCCTGATCTATGTCTCGCTCGTGCTCTTCGTGCCGTTCGGCATCTTGCGCTACCTTTATGGACTTGTTTTTCTGCATTCCGTAATGGCGACGCTCGTCCTCACGGTCATCGTTATGCACTTCACCATCCATCGATTCCTCATCGGAGTCGACATGATGAAGGCAGAGGTCTACATGGACGAGTTCACGGGCGAACTCTTTGCCTACAAGCTCGGGTTCTACGTGATCGCTCCATGGATGAGCCTCCAACAAACGATCGATTTCCGTAACGACGAAATCAAGATATCTGCTATGTACGATCAGGATGAGAAAAAGACGTCTTCGCTCAGGATTTCTACGAACGATCCATATCAATGCGATCTGGAATGGGAATTGCTGGCGAGACCGCTTGAAGACGCGGAGGGGATCAGGAATTTCCTTCGCTACAAGCCCGAAGTCCGCGAAAGCCGTATACGTGCGGTAATGAACAGCAGACTGAGCATCATCGGCGGCAAGTACAAGCTCCAGACGCTTCTCACACACGCCGGGGACGTCAGTCAATGGGTCCGGAAACTCTTCAAGAGTGACGGAGAGGTGACGGAGTTTGAGCACAGGCTCGGCGTAAGCGTTATTTCGCCCAGGCTTCGAAGCATCCTCTGTAACGATCCCGCGGCGAAAGAAGTGATAAGGGCCAAGCCTCAAGGCGAGCTTGTCGAGGAGAACACGCGGAGATATAAAGAACTCGGCGTTGATCCTAATCTGTCGTTTCAAGGAGCGATGGCGATAAGCGGCGCGATGGAGTTGGTCCGACAGGAAAATGTCCATCATTTCGTGGGACTGGAACACGCAAGAACCGTCGCTCTTGGCGCCGGCGCCTTCATCGGCGCCGGCGGCGGACAAGGCGGAGGCCAGGGAAATGGAAACCGTAACGACAGAAAGAAAAGGAACCGTTAAACATGGCTGCAACAGTAAGCCCCGCACAGAAAACGGCGTCTACTCCTTCAGGCAATAAGTCGACCAAGAACCGGATCACACTCGGTCTCCTAGGCTTCCTTCTTATCCTATGGGGTGGGTTCTGCGTCGTAGCAATATCAGGTCACGGCTCGCGCGGCGACACACAAATGTCTGATACGCGAGAAAAACGGACGACGAGCGCAAGCCCGGCGGCCCTCATCCCCCAGCCCGTCCCGGTCGGCGGCATGCCCGATCTCATGATCGGCAAGCCGTACCAGGTGCAGGCAGGGGCGACGTCGCCCTGGATAAGCATCGTCGGAAAATGGATCCACATCGTTCCCGCGGACGAAAAGGTCACCTACGAGTTGCAAGACTCTAACGGGGTGAAACGGAAGTTCCGGAACGAGAGCGAGACCTTTTACGAGGTCTCCGCTGACGGAAAGCTCGTGCGCCTGGACGACCAAACCGGTCGCGTCTGGCGCAAAGCGGTCTATGCGAGGTTCATTCCCGATGGAGATGTGACGTTCACCGTCGATTCGAACTATTAGTTCGGATAATTCAAAGGGGCGAAGCCGTAAGCTTCGCCCCTTTTTTATTGCTCTATACCCCTATCGTCCGTTTGATCACCGCTATGATTCCCCAGACCGAGATCATGATGAAGAGCCCTATGACGCTCCAGATGATGTGCTTGCCGCCTTGTATCCTTTCGTCCGGATCATCCGCCGCCTGGATGTATTTGAATACTCCCCAGAGGAAATAGACTACGGCCGCGGCGAAGATGAGCTGGATCAAGGGATCGACGACCAGCGAGAAGAGCTTTTGGACTATCGGCTGGTTCAGCGTATCCATGATCCGCTCGTGCTAGTTAGCCGTTGATCGGAATGTTCGGGAGCTGGTTGGTGCCGTTCGTCGTCGGAGACTGGTTGCTCAAGCCGAACGTGTTGACGAGGATGTTGACGAGGCCCCAGATGGAGACCATCACGAAGATAGCGACGACGCCGTAGATGATGTTGGTCTTCGCCTTCTCCTTCTTCTCTTCCGCATCGCCCGCGAGGAAGAGCTGGAACATGCTCCATACGAACCATACGACCGCCGCTGCGATAATGAGGGGCAGGATCGTGTTGAGGAGGCTCTGAACAAAACGGAATATGCTCCAAATGTCGGTTATCGGAGCGGCCGCCGCCGAGAACGGGAGCGCCGCCGAAAGAGCCGCCATGTAACTGAATTTTTTCATAGTGATCAAAAAACTATTAATGCCGCTCGGATAAGAGCTTTGCTCCTTTATTGTAGCAGGAAAAAGAAGGCTCTACACGATATATGGGGATAATCCGCCCTACGGATATTACGGATGGAATTTAGGAGGCTGGATGTAGTCCTGCTTGAGGTTGAAGGTATTGTTGAGGATATTCACGAAGCCCCAGATCGAGATCATAGCGAAAAGGCCGATGATGCCGTAGACGACGGTCTGGCGGCCCGATTCCCTCTTTTCCTCGCTTTTGATCATATTGAAAGCGCCCCAGATGATGTAGACGACCGACGCGGCGATGATGATGACCGTTATATTGTCGAGGATACCGATGATACAGCCCACGAGACCGCCTAGTCCCGACGAGGCGAGGTTGCTGCACGAGCTCGATATCGAGGCGTCGGCGGCAAGAGCGGCATTGGCGCCGAAGACTGAAAGGGCCGCGCCCAGGACCAACGACGGCTTCAAAAATGCTTTCTTCATAGTGCTTTTATTCCTTCCTAATAGGTGGATACATTATACCACAGCCGTACGTAGTAAAGTCGGAACAAGCACACTCTTATGAAACCATCACATTCCTCGGAAACCCCTGAAGAAGGGTCCAGATCGGGAGACGGGCTCCCCACCGATCCGGACGAGCCCCAGACCAGGGGCTCCCCGGCGATCGCGATCGCGGTTCTCGGCGTTTCAGCCGCGACCCTCGTCCTCCTCATCGTCACGCTCATCGCCCTTCTCGGCCTTCGGCCGAACAAGGCCGACGGGGCGGGAGCGGCGGCGGAGATGAAAAAGGAAATCGCCGAAGACGGCGAAAAGACGCGCCAGGCGCTCGCGGCGCTCACATCGCAGAAAGAGCTCAAGGCTCTGACCGATTCGGTGACCAGCCTCGCGGGCATCGTCGTCACCGACGGCGAAAAGACGCGCCAATCCGTCATCGATCAAGGAAAGAGATTCCAAGACGCTGCGGCCGCGAATGACAGCAATCGGGCCGCCCTGAACCAGTCGCTCGATGATCTGTCTAAACGGCTCGCCGAAGTCCGCTCCCGCGTCGAATCACCCGCTCCGGCAGGGACGACCGGCATTCCGCCTCCGAATGCGAGCGTCGCGAATGGCGCAGAGCGCCAGGTCGCCGTCGAAGCGCGGCCTCCGGCGCAACAGGTCCCGCAGGTCTCGTCGCTCTATGACGAAGACGGCTTGCGGCCCGTCGCCGTCGGATCGGCTTCGTCCAGAGGCAGCGAATACGTCATGTACGAGCTCGCCCCGGGACAGCTCTCGCGCGAATTCTCGGCGCGCGAGGTGCGCGCCGGACGCGTGAGCGTTTCAGCGAAATACGGCCTCTATGCCCGTCTTAATCTGACCGGCTGGAGGACGATCGACGTCGAAGTGCCCGTGAGCGGAGGCTTCATGCTGCCGACCGATGCGACGGGAGTCTCGTTCTATTCGAGAAATGACAGCTTTTCCATCCGGGTCAAAAAATAGCTCGATGGAACTCAAGGCCGGACATCATCTGTCCGGCCTTTTTATCTATGAATTTAATCCGTTGAATATGCCCTGGAGGATGCTCACGATGACCTGCGCGCCGATGACGAGCGCTGCGCCGATGATAGTATAGAAGAAAGTGCTTTTTGCTTCGTCGAGCTTCTTGTCGCTTCCCTGCGCGGTGATGAATTTGAAGCCCGAAAGGAGAAGGAAGAACGCGACGACGACATAGCTTATGTCTACAACGACCTGTATCACTTTGTATATGAGGTCTGAAATGCTGTTCACCCCGGAAAGAGGATTCGGAAGAGCGGCCAAGCCGGAAGGAGCGTCGCTTCCCCCCAGCGATTGAGAATTATTTCCTGCGCTCTGCGAACCAGGGCCGACTCCGGCAGATCCATTGCCGAGAGTCTGCGTCGGCGTCTGTCCGACCGGCTGAAGCTGCTGGGCATGCGCCAATGCCGGAACGAGGACCGAAACGAGAGCGAGCGCGTAAATGATCTTTTTCATGTGATTCTATTATTTTCCTATGATGCTCGACTTCTGGATATCGCCGACGGCCGGAGCGAGGAACTTGTCGAGTATCGTATAGACGATGAGCCATGCCGCGAATATGAGGAATACGCCGACGGCGATCGGCTTCAGCATGCGCTTGGCGTCGGCGACGGCATTGGCGTCGCCACCCGCGGTCATGTATTTGAAGCCGGTCCAGAGGATCATGAGGGCGACGACCGGGATGATGAGGAACAGCATGTATTTGACGATGCGATACGCCGTGGCGACGAGCTGCTGGAAATCGCAGTCGTTATCGAGCTTCCCCGTCGCAGGGTTATAGGTCGGATTGCAGGAGACGACCTGGAATTCGCTCTTGGTCGGGTCGTCGGTGCCGACTTTGCCCTGGACTCCCTGGGCATGGGCAGCGGAAGCGGTAAAAATGAAAGCGAGAGCGAACGATGCCGCCGCGGCCGACATGACCCGCACTATTTTGTTCAGGGATTTCATATCATTGATTCGCGCGCAGAAGCGTCCCTATCTCCTGGGTCGCTTGATTGACCGATTCGGATACGCGGAGCTTGCCCGACGTGACGTTCTCTATCAATTGACCGAAGATCTCCGTCGTCGCTTCCCTGTTCGGATCGAGCCAACCGCTCGAAACAAGCGCGCTCTGATAGAAGACGGCGTTGTAGGCATCGCCCGGCGTCTTCGAAAGAAGCGCGCGATGCACCGGCGGATATCCCGACGCGGCCGCCCATTCGGTATCTAAAGCCTGGCTCGTGAGCGTCGCCGCGGCGACGAACGAAGCGGCGATGTTCTTGGACGACTTCAAAATGGCGATGGCATTCATCGCCCCGAACGTCGCCTTCTTGCCTTCGGTCTGCGGGACCATGGCGACGTCGAAATTGAGGTTAGGATTGGCGGAACGGAGGCCGCGGAGCTCGCTCGCGGAGCCGAAATATACGGCGAGCGTTCCGGCGATGAACGACGTGCGGTCATTGGCGAGCGACCGGTTCCACGAATAAGACGACTTGAGCGGGTTCGAGAATTCGGTGTAGTAGGAAAGCGCTTCCTCGGCAGGGACCAATCCCTTGCCGCGGCTATTGAAGACGCTCGCCAGATTCCCTTGCGCGTCATACGCGACGATCGGCGTTCCCGCCTGGATGGAAAGGAGCGAGAGCACGTCCTTGAAATGAGTGACGTTCCTCGCCTCGCCGAAGGCGATGGCAGATTGGGTTATGACGCCGTTCGACGCCTTGGTCGTGAGCTTCGGCGCGAGGTCGAAGAACTGCGCCCACGACACTGGCGGCTGGGACACGCCGGCATCGGAGAACATGTCGCGGTTCCAATACATGACGAGAGGGTCTATCGAGAACGGAAGGCCGACGATGCCGTCTTTGTTCAGGAAGAGCTCGCCTTCCTGGATGAACGAATCCTTAAAGGTGCGCTCGGAATAGCTGTCGAACGGGATGACATAGAATTTATCGTTCTGCTTCAGTATCAGGTCCTGCGGAAGGAGCACCATGTCGGGACCGGCGCCGCGGGCAAGAGCGGCCACGAGATCCGACTCGAACGTCGCGGGGCTCTTGTATACATAGCTGACGTTAAGCGTGTCCTGATGGTCGGGAGCAACCTTGTTCAAGAACGCTTGGACGGCATCCTGGCCGAGCGATCCCCACATGACGACGGCTGCCGGACCCTGCGAAGAGTTGTTTTTAGATACGGCAAAAGCAACCACGCCGCCAATACCGAGGATGACGAGGATGCCGGTGAAAATCAGCTGAAATCGGGACATTGATCTCATTGCCTTTTGCGGAAAATTATACCATAGTGGTGCGCTCCGGCGCGGATCTCGCGCTCGAATTCGAGGCCTGCGGACAAGCCGAGATTCATGGCATCATCTTTATATATGACATGATCGCCGTGCGGGCCCATCTGGGAAAAAGAGGCGGCCCAATCTATGACGAGGAGCCTGCCGTTCGGCTTGAGGACTCGCTTCGCTTCGAGAATCAGGTTCTTGCGGTTCTCGACCATGAAAAGCACGTTCGAAGCGATGACAGCGTCGCACGTTCCCTCCCTTATTTTAGAGCCGCCCAGTTTTTCGATATTGCCTGCGATGATCTCTATGTTTTTAGCGCCGAGACGTTGCGCTTCTTTTTTCAGGCGCTCGAGAAGCTCTCTTTGTATATCGACGGCGTATACCGTGCCGCTCGGAGCGACGGCTTTCCCGGCTTCTACCGCATAGAAGCCGGAGCCCGCGCCGAAATCGGCGACGATCGCGCCGTCAGAAAGGCCTAATTGTTCGATATTGTGCCGAGGGTCGGAGAACATGCACCTATTATAGGCACACTACCGAAGCAAGGCTATCCCCTTCGCGCAATTTCATAACACGCACGCCCTGCGTAGAACGGCCGAGGACGGGTATCTCGGCGAGCGACACGCGAACGACCTGCGATTTCTTTGACATAGCGACGAGCTCGCTGTCCTCTTCGGTGATGACCTTGGCGGATATGACGGGACCGGTCTTGTCGGTGACGTTCATAGTAAGGATGCCGGAGCCGCCGCGCTTCTGGGTCTTGTATTCGGACGCTTCGGTCGTCTTGCCGTAGCCGTTCTTCGAGATAACCATGAGGCGGGTGGATTTCGCGCCCGACTTTATGACGTCGGCGCTGATGACGGCGTCTCCTTTACCCAACGATATGCCGCGCACGCCCATCGCGGATCGTCCCATTTCGCGGATGTCGGATTCCCTGAACCTGATGGACTGGCCTTCGGCGGTGACGATGGACATCTCGTCGCCCTTGGATACGAACGATACGGACATAAGGGCGTCACCCGATTCGAGCGTGATAGCGATGAGGCCCGATCGGCGCACGTCGTGGAAGCTTTCTGCTTTTACCTTCTTCGCCGTGCCGTCCTTAGTGACCATCATGAGCGACAGGCCGCCCTGCTTGGATTCTTTCGGCATCGGCAGTATGGACGTGACCTTCTCGTTGTCGGCAAGCGAAAGGAAGTTCACGAGAGCCTTGCCCTTCGTAGCGCGCCTTCCCTCCGGGAGCTCGTACATCTTTATCTGATACGCCTTGCCTTTATCGGTAAAGAACAGGATATCGGCATGCGTATTGGCCGTGACGAGGTTCGTCACGAAGTCCTCTTCTTTGGTATCGAGGTCTATGACGCCGACGCCGCCGCGCTTCTGTTTGCGATATTCGTCAGGGATCGTGCGCTTCACGTATCCGCCCTGGGTCAGGACGAGGACGTTCTCGACGTCCGGAATGAGATCCTCGTCGGAGATGACCTTCGCTCCGTGCTTCACGACCTTGGTGCGGCGCTCGTCGCCGTACTTTTCCTTGATATCGGTAAGCTCTTTCTTGATGACAGCGAGGATCTTCTTCGGCGAAGCCAAGAGGTCCTTCAATTCTTTTATGAGAGCCTGGACGGCGGTCAATTCGTCCTCGACCTTCTTGCGCTCGAGGCCGGCGAGCTTCTGGAGGCGCATGTCGAGGATGGCCTGCGCCTGGAGGTCGCTGAACTTGAACGTCTTCATGAGGCCCGCCTTGGCTTCTTCGACGTCCTTGGACTTCCTGATGAGCTTGATGATCTCGTCTATATGGTCGAGCGCTTTCTTAAGGCCAAGCAGGATATGCTCGCGCGCTTCCGCGATGCGGAGGTCGTATGCCGTGCGGCGCTTCACGACCTCTATGCGATGCTCGATGAAATTCTCGAGGATCGATTTGAGGCCGAGCGTCTCCGGGCGGCCCTTCACGAGCGCGACGATGTTCAGATGGAACGTATCCTCGAGCTGGGTGTGCTTATAGAGGAAGTTGAGGACCTTCTGCGGGTGAGCCCCCTGCTTGAGGTCTATGACGACGCGGATATCCTTCGCCGATTCGTCGCGGAGGCCCTTGATGCCCTCGATCTTCTTGTCGCGAACCAGGTCTGCGATCGCCATGATGAGATCGGCTTTGACGACGCGGTATGGGATGGACGTGATGACGATCTGGAACTGGCCAGCCTTGTTCTCGACGATCTCGGCGTCGCCGCGCGCCAGGATGCCGCCCTTGCCGGTGGCATAGGCGTGCTGGATGTCTTTTTCGCTGAAAATGTTGCCGCCCGTCGGGAAGTCGGGGCCTTTTATGAAATTAAGCAGGTCTTCGGTCGTCGCGTCTTTGTTCTCGATGAGGTGCGTGGTCGCGTCGATCACTTCGCCCAGATTATGCGGAGGGATATTCGTCGCCATGCCGACGGCGATGCCAAGCGTACCATTCAATAAGAGATTAGGGACGGCCGCCGGAAGGACCGCAGGCTCTTTTTTAGTGTTGTCATAGTTCGGACGGAATTCGACGGTCTCCTTTTCGAGGTCCTTAAGGAGCTCTGCCGCCATGCGCGACATCTTCGCCTCGGTATAGCGCATCGCCGCAGCGCCGTCGCCGTCTATCGAGCCGAAGTTGCCCTGGCCGATGATGAGGGGATAGCGCATCGAGAAGTCCTGCGCCATCTTGACCATCGATTCGTATACCGCCGCGTCGCCGTGCGGGTGGTATTTACCGAGCACTTCGCCGACCACGGTCGCGGACTTTCGCGTCTTGGCGGATGCGGTGAGACCGATCTCGTTCATCGCATAGAGGATGCGGCGATGGACGGGCTTGAGGCCGTCGCGCACGTCAGGAAGCGCGCGGCTCGTAATGACGGACATCGCATAGTCGAGGTACGACTCGCGCATCTCCGTCACGATCGAGCGGCCGACGATGCCCTTTTCGACGAGCGGAAGTTTCGGATCAGGCGTAGCAGCGGGATTTTTTGCGGCCATAAAGGTTATTAAAGCGTTAGGTTAAGGCGAAAATAAAAGGCGCTTCTGCAAGATTTTATTACGTCTATTATAGCATTTTTACTGCGTCTCTGCCACCCCCGTATCGGTCGCCTGAGCGTCGTCCGAGGCGCCGAAAATGACGCCCGCATTCTTCATGAAATCAGAGAAGATTCGGCCGAAGCCCGGCATGCCTTTCGCCGCCTGGTCGCTCGGGAACGAGAAATCCGTGACGCTGATGCGCATATAGAGAAAGGCGCCCCATATAAGGCCGATCGCGAGCGTGATGGCCAGCGATATGAGAACGACGGCCTTGCGCCTCTCGGCTTCAGGCTTCTTTCGGAGATTTTCGAAATATTCGAACATGTGCGTTGCGCCGCCCTATTATTTTCACGCTGACTATGCCGCCGGTTCGAGGAGGACGACGTCGGCTTCCTTTCCTTCGAGATCTTTTTTCTTGAGCGTGAGCTTATCCTGCGGCTTAACGGATTCTTCGCCCGCTTCTTTGAGGAAAGTCTTGAGCGCCGCGCTGTTGCCGAATGAGAGTGGAATGATGAGCTTCGGACCGATGTTCACCGCGAGCTTATACGCGTCGGCCGGCGACATGACGCCGTCGGCGCCGAGGGCGACGAAGAGGATATCAACGTCGTCGAGAGCCTCCGACGCTTCATCCGGAAGATCTTTGCCCCCGTGGGCGCCGAGGAAGCAGAGATTCATATTCTCGAGGTTGACCGTATATATAGCGTTGATCCTGTCTTCCCCGCCGTATTTCGAATCGGACTTGAAGCCCTTGATGAATACGCCCTTTATTTCATATTCGCCCGGACCGCTGATGGCGAACGCTTTCTTTTCGCCGAACGAGACCGTGTCGACGCCGTTCCAGTCGACGTCGTTTATGGAGACGAGGGCGATGTCAGAGCCGAATTTGGACGGCTTGAGCTTCTTCGAGTCCTTGGATACGGGATTGACCGCGAGCGTGATATCGCCGAACTGGACCTTTACGGACGCGCCGCCTTGATACGTTATTACCATGCGGAGAGTATAGAGTATTTCGCGATTTGTTTCTAGGGCGCGCGTTTCTTTACTTTATTCCGTCTTTTGATAGTATGTCCGAGCTGGCCGAAACCTACGTTTCGATCAGTATTTACAAGAAAATACCTCGAAATTAACCCTTTCCGCAGGCGCCCGTCAGGGCAAAGCTACGAGTAACTGCGCGGAGAGACATTTCAGGCCTTTTTCATTCATGGCAAAAGAAACAACCAAAAAGACCGAGGCCGTTCTCGCAGCAGAGGCCGAGGCAAAGAAGAAGTCGGAGACGGCAATGGGCAAGATGCTCGCCGCTTCGGCTACTCCTCCTAACGTCGGAGACCTCGTGGAGGGTTCCGTCATCGCTATCGACAAGAAGGGCGTCTTCGTAGACCTCCCTCCGTTCGGTACCGGTATTATCTACGGCCGCGAATACATCCTCGCGCGCGACGTCATCAAGAAGATCAACATCGGCGACAAGGTATCGGCCAAAGTCGTCGACGCTTCGAACAAGGAAGGCTACGTCGAGCTCTCCCTCAAGGAGGCTCGCCAGGCTTTGATCTGGACCGAGGCGGAGCAGGCCATCGTTGCGAAGACCATCCTCGAGCTCCCTATCAAGGAAGCGAACAAGGGCGGCCTCATCATCGAATGGCAGGGCATCCAGGGCTTCCTCCCTGCGTCCCAGCTCAAGCCCGAGCACTATCCTCGCGTACAGGACGGCGACAAGGACCGCATTCTCGAGGAATTGAAGAAGCTCGTCGGCACTAAGATCGCCGTTTCGATCATCGGCGCATTCCCTAAGGAGGGCAAGCTCATCTTCTCGGAGAAGAACTCCGTCGAAGGCAAGGACAAGGCGGTAGCGGTCGCTAAATTCAAGGTCGGCGACGAGATCGAAGGCAAGGTCACCGGCATGGTCGACTTCGGCGTCTTCGTCAAGATCGACGAAGGGCTCGAAGGCCTCGTCCACATCTCGGAGATCGACTGGGCTCTCGTCGAAGATCCGAAGACTCGCTTCAAGGTCGGCGACAAGGTCCGCGTGAAGGTCATCGAGGTCAAGGACGGCAAAGTGTCGCTCTCGATCAAGGCCCTCAAGCCGAACCCATGGGCAGAGGCCGGCAAGAAGTACAAGAAGGATATGGTCGTCAAAGGCATCGTGATCAAGTTCAACCGCCACGGCGCGCTCGCTTCGATCGAAGAAGGCGTTGCGGGCCTCGTCCATGTCTCTGAATTCGAATCCGAGGAGAAGCTCCGCGCCAACCTCGAGCTCGGCAAGGTATATCCGTTCAAGATAACCTTGTTCGACGCGGCGAATCAGAAGATGACGCTCTCGTACGCCGGAGAGAAGAAGTAGAGGGCTTAGCCAGCAAGAGCATATAAAAACACCCCGGGGTCTGGGGTGTTTTTATATGCTCTTGCTGGCCTGAATGTAAATCTCTATCTCCGGCGTATTAAAAGTACGGGGTCTGCATCTTACTTGACTTATAGATCATTAAGGTGTATGATTAGAAGGAAAGCTGAAATAAGGCTCTTTTTTACCCCCGAACTGAGCCCTGTTGCCTGGTGCGACACCCCTAAGCACCTGACACCAAAACCGGCGTCTGTCTAGCAAGGACAGACGCCATTTTATTTGGAGGGAACGCCTTCGGCTATCTATTGAACTCGGCGTTATATTCGCTCATGGCCCGCTCCGGAGAATCCGTGACGGCGAGCTCGAGACAGTCGACGACTTTCTTTATGACCTTCTTCAGTTCGCCCGCTTCCTTCTCTTTGAATCCGGCGACGATGAAATTGTCTATGATCGTCTCATGATCGGGCTTCTTCAATGCGCCCGACGCTTTGGCGGGAGTGATGCCGATCCTGATGCGGAACACGGCTTCGGTGCCGAGCGCTTTCAGGACGGACGCGACGCCCTTGTGGCCGCCGGCGCTTTTGTCCCAGGACATCTTCGCTTTGCCTAAAGGAATGTCGAGATCGTCGTGAACGATGATCATTTCAGGGAAAGCCTTGATCGCCTTGCCCTGCGAGTCCTTCATTTTCTTCGCGCCCTTGGCGAATCTGCCGGCTGATGCGCCGGATTTGTTCATGAAGGTCTCCGGGAGGACGAGCGTCGCCTTGCCCTTGCCCGCCTTGCCGTCCACGCTGCCCGTCAGGACCAGAGCCTGGGCTTTCTTGTCCATTTCGAATTCGCCCATGCCCGTCTTCTTGGCGAATGCCATGACCGCCTCGCGGCCTGCATTGTGCCGCGTGCCTTCGTATTCAGCGCCGGGATTTCCGAGTCCGATGATTATCATGCGCCCATTATATGCCACGGAAGGCCGCGGTCATGTCCACAACATGCGATATGCCATTGTGTCCATAGCCGTCTTCGTACTAAACTACATCAACCCAATTAATCTTCTCTCTCGATGCAACCTGAAAACGAGCAAGCCCGACCTCAAAAGCAAGGCTCGTTTTGGAAAGAGCTCCTCTATTACGCCCTCTTCGCCCTCGTCATCGTCGTCCCGGTCCGCATGTGGGTCGCTCAGCCGTTCGTCGTGAACGGAGACTCGATGGACGCTACGTTCGCGAACGGCGAATATCTGATCGTGGACGAGATATCCTACCACTTCCACGAGCCTTCGCGCGGCGACGTCCTCATATTCCGCTATCCGCAGGATCCGTCCAAATATTTCATAAAGAGGCTCATCGGCCTCCCGGGGGAAACCATCGTCGTCAAAAGCGACTCCGTCACGGTCATGAACAAGGAAAATCCGCAGGGTGTGCGATTGAACGAGCCGTATATACATTCGCGCACGTTCGGCAATCTGACGGAGACCCTCGGTCCCGACGAGTATTTCGTCATGGGCGACAACAGACTCGTCAGCTCGGACTCCCGCGTATGGGGTCCTCTGCCGAAGAGCGACCTCATCGGCAGGCCGTTCGTGAGGCTGCTCCCGTTCTCGAAGATCGGCCTGTGGCCGGGCGAGGCGGCGAGCTCGACCATGTTCGACACGCTCGAGAAGGCGCAGGAGTAGCCGTCCGTATTAATATTCAAATCATACCCGTATGAGCACCGTTTCGACCCCTAAGAAGCCTGCGCGCAAGACCAAGCGCCCCGCATTGTCCCATCCGAAATACGTCTCGTATGAGGGTATAGATAAGATCGGCGAAGTCGCCCTCTTTTACGGCTTCACCCCCCTCGCCCTGCCTCATATCAATCCCGAAGACAGCGCCGAGGCCAAGAAGATCAGCGAGGCCGAGATCGTCGTAGACCACGACAACCACGAAGAAGGCGCGGCGGTGCGCCTCGAGGAGAAGATCGCCCTCATCAGGCTCTATGAGCGGGAGAAGATGTGGACCCTGCCCCAGCCGGTCATGTTCTTCTATAAAAAACCGTTCGTAGGCGACCGTCGCAAGGCCAATCCGAAGGAGTCTCATTACGGCCTTGAGATCGTCGGCGCGAATAAATCGATCGCCGAGGCGCTCTTGATTCAGGCGGCGCTCGCCGCATTCAAGGAGCGCGGCGAAACCGACCTTCACGTCGAGATAAACTCTATCGGCGACAAGGAATCGCTCGCCCGATTCACCCGCGAGATCACCGCATACTATCGCAAGAACATGGCGAACCTGCCGCAGAAATGCCGCGACGTGATGAAAAAGGACGTATTCAGCCTCCTCGGCTGCGATCACGAGGCCTGCCGCCGCCTGACCGAAGACTGCCCTAAATCCATCAATTTCCTCTCGGAGCGCTCACGTCAACATTTCAAGGAAGTCTTGGAATACCTCGAAACGCTCGAGATCCCCTACGCTATCACGAATGCCCTGGTCGCCAATCGCGATTTCTGCAGCGAAACGGTGTTCGAGATCCGCAAGAGCGACCCGAAGGCGCACCCCCTCGCCATCGGCATCCGCTATGACACGCTCGCCAAGCGGCTCGGCCACAAGAAAGACCTTCCTGCCGTCGGCGTTTCCCTGGCCTTCGTCGGCAAGCCGGCGAAGGGCGAGATATTGAAGCCGTCGAAGATAGCGAAACTGCTCGCTCCGCAGATCTGCTTCATGCAGCTAGGCTTCGAAGCGAAACTGAAGAGCCTCCGCCTGATCGAAACGCTCCGCCAAGCGGGCATCCCCGTCATCCAGTCCCTCGCCAAGGACAAGATGGCCGGCCAGGTCGGCATCGCCGAAAAGACCCAGGCCCCTGCCGTCGTCATCATGGGCAAAAAGGAAGCTATGGAAGGCAGCGTCATCGTCCGCGATTCGGCCACCCGCTCGCAGGACACCGTCCTCATCGGAGATGCCCCGGCGAAGCTCAAAAAATACAAGGTATAGGCCTCAGAGGCCCTAAACTTGAGCTTTTTAGGGCCCTGTGATAGGCTATCCGTCTATGGCAACCAACGTAGAAATCGTAAGGAACGGCACAGAGAACCCATTGGGCCTCTTGAGGCGCTTCACGAAGCGCGTCCAGGGTTCGGGCGTCCTCCCTCGCGTCCGCGGCATCCGCTATCACGAGCGCACCCTCTCATCGTACAAGCGAAAGATGAAGACCCTCGAAGGCATCAAGCGCCGCGAAGACCGCGCGGAGCAGATCAAGCTCGGCAAGATCAATCCCGACCTTCCTCGAGGCAAGGGCAAGCGATAGAGATGGCATCAAAGCTCTCCATCATAAACAAGACGAAAGGCACGCTCCCCCGCGTGCCTTTTGCCGATATGAAAGACGCCGTATTGGGCCCTGACTATGACCTCTCCCTCGCCTTCGTCGGCGACGAGGAATCACGCCAGATCAGCATCAGGACCAAGAACAAAGACTATATACCGAACGTGCTGTCATTCGAGCTTGGCCCTGATTCGGGCGAGGTATTCATCAACCCCCTCGAGGCCGGACGCCAGGCGCCGCAATTCGACCGGGAGCCGTCTAATATGATCGCCTATCTCTTTATCCACGCACTCTGCCATTTGAAAGGATTGGACCATGGCGCTACAATGGAGAGAACGGAAGCGCGATTTCGAAAGGAATTCGGGGTCTAGCCCCGGCAACTGCCGGTCGCGCATACGTCTCTACTCATGCGCAAACACATCGCCGCAGGCATAGATATAGGCACCTATCAGGTCAAGGTGGTCGTCTCCGAATCCGATCCGGACGAGGGCGACAAGCTGCCGCGCATCGTCGGTACCGGATTCGCCGAATCGAAAGGCCTCCGCCACGGCTATATCGTCAATTCGCGCGACGTCACCAAGTCGGTCCTCCATGCCGTCGCCCAGGCGGAAAAGGCAGCCGGCGTGCGCATCAAAAAAGCGTTCATTTCGATCGGCGGCATCAGCCTCCAAAGCGTCGCATCCGTAGGATCGGTCGCCATCTCCAGGGGCGACGCCGAGGTATCGCAGGTAGACATAGACAAGGCTTCGTCTGCCGCGGAGCGGAACATACCCGCATCGCAGACGGTCAACCGCCGCATCATCCACACCGTTCCCCTTTCCTATAAGATCGACGGCAAGCCGGTATTCGGCCGCCCTATGGGCATGAAGGGCAGCAAGCTGGAGGCCAAAGTGCTTTTCGTGACCTGCCTCTCCCAGCATCTCGACGACCTCATAGACGCCATAACGGATGCTGGGATCGAGGTCCTCGACGTCGTCGCATCGCCTATCGCAGGCGCTCTCGTCACCCTGACCAAGAACCAGAAAGTCGCGGGCTGCTTGCTCGCCAATATCGGCGCCGAGACCGTCTCGATCGTCGTCTACGAGAACAATCTGCCGATCTCTCTCGAGGTCTTCCCTATAGGCTCGAACGATATCACGAACGATATCGCGCTCGGCCTGAAGCTTCCGATCGAAGACGCCGAAAGCCTCAAGCGCGGATCCCTTTCGAACGTTCAGATATCGAAGAAGAAGCTCGACGAGATCGTCGGCGCGCGGCTCTCGGACATCTTCGACCTCATTGAAGCGCATCTGAAGAAGATCGACAGAAATGGGCTCCTTCCCGCGGGCATCATCATCACCGGAGGGGGCTCCGGGATATCGACGATCGAAGACCTGGCCAAAGCTTCCCTCAAGCTCCCGTCGCGCATCGCCAAACTGGGCATAGACGGAAGGAACGGGATCAAGGATTCGTCATGGTCGGTCGCATACGGGCTCACCATCCTCGGGATCGGAAGCGACGAGGGCGCGGACCAGGGGCTCGTCAAAGGCGGCGCGTCGTTCGCGCGGGCGTTGAAAGGCTGGTTCGCCCAATTCCTTCCTTAGGAAAAAGCCTTGTATCGCAAGGCTTTTTTGACATTTTGCTTTCCCCATATCGTCCCCATGTTACGCAACAGATTTTTGTTGTATTTTGATTTTCC
The DNA here is from genome assembly GCA_035546035.1 of Candidatus Paceibacterota bacterium. Lineage (NCBI taxonomy): Bacteria > Bacillati > Minisyncoccota > Minisyncoccota bacterium. The sequence goes on along the minus strand of DASZXC010000003.1, from coordinate 99,462 downwards.
TTTGTATATGATGTACGCACCTTAGCCAGATCATCACCATTCCCATGCCCAACATCGTTCCTGAAGTAGAGACGTTCGCCCGCATCAAGGTCCTCGGCGTAGGCGGTTCCGGCAAGAACGCCATCAACCATATGATCAACTCCAAGGTCCGCGGAGTCGAGTTCATCGCCGTGAACACGGACGCGCAGGACCTTCATCACTCTCTCGCGAAAAAGAAGATCCACATCGGCAAAAACCTCACCAAGGGCCTCGGCACGGGCATGAATCCGGAGCTCGGACGCCGCGCAGTGGAAGAGACGAAGGAAGAGCTTCAGGAATCCTTGAAAGGCGCGGACATGGTATTCGTCGCCTGCGGCATGGGAGGCGGAACCGGATCAGGCGCGGCTCCCGTCGTCGCCAAGACCGCAAAAGAACTCGGCTCCCTCACAGTCGGCGTGGTCACCAAGCCGTTCTTCTTCGAAGGCACCCAGCGCATGAAGGTCGCCGAAGCGGCTCTCGAGAACCTCAAGAAAGAGGTCGACGCCATCATCATCATACCGAACGACAGGCTTTTGGCGACGGTAGACAAGAACACGACCGCGAAGAACGCCTTCGCTATGTGCGACGAGGTCCTGAAGCAGGCCGTAGAAGGTATTTCCGACCTCATCACCACCCCCGGCATTATAAATATAGACTTCGCCGACGTCCGATCCGTTATGGAGAACACCGGTTCGGCTCTCATGGGCATCGGCGTGGCAGCGGGCGACAAGCGCGCCGAGGACGCCGCTAAGATGGCGATCTCATCCCCTCTCCTCGACATCTCTATCGCGGGTGCGAAAGGCGTACTCTTCTCTATCGCCGGCGGCGACGACCTCACCATGTTCGAGATCCAGGACGCCGCGAAGGTCATCACCGAATCTATAGACCCGAACGCCAAGGTCATCTTCGGTACCGTCCGCGACGAGAAGATCAAGAAAGGCGAAGTCAAAGTCACCGTCATCGCTACCGGCTTCGGCGAGCTCCCTGTCCACCCGGGCATCAAGGCGAAGTCCCTCTTTTCCGGTCCTGCCGAAGCGAAGGAAGAGGCCAAGAAGCAGATACATAACGTGATCGCTCCGGCAAAGAAGGAAGAGGAGCCAAAAAAAGAAGATAAGGCTATCCCTACCATTAGCCACGATGACGACGATTGGGGCGCGGTTCCGGCTTTCTTGCGCAGGAAGAAGTAAGCAGGACATATTCTGCATACAAAAAGTACCCCAGGCCCTGGGGTACTTTTTGTATGCAGAATATGTGCTATATAATCTTTCTATGGCGATACAGCCGAAATGCGATGAATGCGGTCGGGAACTCATGGAATTCGGCGGTATTCTGTTCTCCCCTCCAAAAAAAGATATGGTCCGTAAATATCACCTTTGCATATCGTGTTACAAAGCGATTCTGAAAGATTTCAAGAGCAAGAAAGCGAAATAGGTCTGCTATAATATCTCCACTATGTACGATCTCGTGATTATAGGAGGCGGCCCGGCGGGCGTTGCGGCCGGAGTGTATGCTTCGCGCAAGCGCCTGAAGACCGTTTTCATAACGAAAGACTGGAACAGCCAGTCCACGGTGTCCGAGGGCATCGAAAATTGGATCGGCACGGTCAAGATATCGGGGCTCGACTTCGCCAAGGCGCTTGAAGGCCACCTGCGCGCATACGCGGCAGACGTCGTCGACATAAAAGCGGGCGAAACGTGCAAGAACATCGAAAAAACCGCCGATGGAACGTTCACGGTGACGACCGATACGGCTTCGTACAAAGCTAAGACGGTGCTCATAGCAACTGGAAGCGCCCGCAGGAAGCTCGACGTCCCCGGCGCGGCCCAGTTCGAGCACAAAGGCATCACCTATTGCGCATCCTGCGACGGGCCGATATTCGCGGATCAAGACGTCGCGGTCATCGGCGGCGGCAATGCCGCATTCGAAAGCGCCGCGCAGCTCCTCGCCTATTGCAGATCGGTGACGCTCCTCAACCGAAGCGACGAATTCAAGGCCGATCCCGTGACGGTCAAGAAAGTGCTCTCTAACCCGAAGATGCACGCGCTTACGGGCGCGATCCCTTCGGAAGTGAAGGGCAATAAATTCGTATCGGCCCTCGCCTACAAAGACAAGGATTCGAATGAACAGAAAGAGCTCGCCGTCACCGGCATATTCGTCGAGATCGGCTCGATCCCCGCGACCGATTTCGCGAAGAGCCTCGTCGCCATAGACGCGTTCGGACGCATCGCCGTCGATCCAAAGACGCAGGCGACCTCCGTCGAAGGCGTCTGGGCTGCCGGAGACTCGACCGACGGCCTCTATCATCAGAACAATATCGCCGCAGGGGACGCCATAAAGGCGCTCGAGGATATCTACGTGTACATCCACGCCAAGTAATCGCGGTACAATATACATATGAAAAGCACCGAATACCGCGCATTCGTCTTCGCCCACATCGCGCTCTTCATCGTCTATGTATGGTTCGGCGCGGTGAAATTGTTCGGCTACTCCCCTGCCAATCCTCTGGTGGACGCGCTCCTTCATCAGACGATGCCGTTCATCACGTTCCATACGTTCAATCTGATATTAGGCGCATACGAAGTGCTCATCGGCCTTCTGTTCCTCATCCCGCGCAAGGAAAGATACGCGTTCATACTGCTCGTTCCCCACGTCATCGTGACGACGCTTCCCCTCTTCCTTCTGAAAGGCATGACGTGGCAAAGCATGTTCGTTCCGACGATAGAAGGCCAATACATCATCAAAAACGTCCTCATCATCGCCGTCGCGGCCATGGTATTCGCGGATATGAGCAAAAAGCGCCAGTTGGCATAGGTTTCCACAGCCAGTCCCCTGTTTATACACGCTTTTTCCCCGACTTATCCCAAAGCTATCCTGAGCTTTTCCCCGATTTTATTAACAGACGTTCGACGACGCGAGATAGCGGTTGGCGTATGATTAAAGCCTCACTTGGTGCTTCTCTCGTTATTAAAAGCACTTTAAAAAGCATAGATATGAAAAAGAAAGCCCTCATCTGGGGCCTGTCGGTTTTTGCGTTGCTCGTCCTCGGAGCGAATGTCGCCCGCGCGCAGTTCCCGATCCTGTCGGATCTGAGCCTGTCGCTCGCCGCAGAGCATCTCGTCATCATCGATCCTGCCGAGCAGGATGAGACCATGGATTATTACCTACCGTCTACCACGCTCCGCAACGGTCAGACGTATACGTACAAGATGTATGGAGCCGCCAACGGCAACACCGTGGTCATCCACGCCGCTTCCGGCGATACGATAGACATGGGAACGAAATCGTTCCAAGAGATATATAACCAGAATGCCGGTATGAATCCTTTCCTCACCTTCGTCGCGGACAGCGCGAACGACACGTGGTGGATCGTCAACAAAGGCAATACGAACTAGCCTGGAACAGCTGGAAAAGCCCGCGACACGTCGCGGGCTTTTCCATGGGTTATTCGAATAGCTTCAGGAATACCGCCGGATCGATGGATATATCGTCCTGGCGGATGGTCAGATGCAGGTGCGGAGCGAGAGCGTATCCCGTCTGGCCGGAGAGGCCGACATACTGGCCGCGTTGGACCAATTCGCCTTCGTTCACCCATATCTTCGAGAGATGCATATAGAAGCTCATGAGGCCGAGCCCATGATCGACGATGACGGTCTTGCCGTAATCGCGAGTCTCCTGAACGCGGCGGACCACGCCTCGGTTGATCGCTTCGACGGGCGTGCCTTCGGCCGCGCGGAAGTCGGTGCCTTTGTGCGTTACGGTCGCTTCGCCCGTATCGCGATCATATCCGTATCCGTCGGTCACGATCGGATTCGGCACGGGATGTTGAAAAGAGTCGGTCCAGTATGCCTTGGTGCCGGTTTTGAGACCGACAAGGCTCGCGTTCTCGATCGCCAGCGCGCTTACGAGCGTCTTTTGGCTCGCCGTCGTCGTACCGCCGAGCTTCGCGGGGATGGTGAAGGTCAAGACAGGCTTTTTCCTTTCGTCTACGAGGATATTTTTCTCCAAAACCGTGCCATCGGACAGGGTCGCCGAGACTTTGTACACCCCCGCCTTCTTATTTATATCGAATCCATATATCGCCGTCGGCCTGTTCTTATATATAAAAGGTTTAAGCGCCGAACCGGTGAATGCCATGGATTTAAGCGTGGTCGTGCCTTCGACATATACCATGATCGGGTCGCCCTGGATGGGAGCTTCAGGAAGGACGACGATATTCGCCGCGTATGCCCATACAGGCAAAGCTATGGCGAATGAACCGGCTATGACCGCTCCTTTGAGCGCTTTTGAAAGAAAAGTCCTCACGCACTTATTATACGCTTCCGCTAGCGCATAAGCGTCATCGAGAGCTGGTTGCTTTCGACCGATGTATTCGACGAGCCGTAGCTATTCACGACAGAGATGAGCCGCGAACCCGGATACGTCGCCGAAGGCGCTTCGAATATGAGTATCTTGCCGTCAGGAGAGACATAGAGCGCTGGTATGGTGCCGTATCCGTAGAGCGACACCGCGGAAGCGGATGTGAACCCTGCTCCGAATACGGCGATGGACGCGCCGGAGCCGATCGTCGCCGTTCTCGGCATGAAATCAGTGACGATAAGGTCGGTGGAAATAGTGAAGACGCCGCTCAATCTGTCGGAAGCCTCTGAACCGGACGGGCCTTCGGCATGAACGCGGTACGTGCCCGGCGGGACGATCGTCCGACCTGAAGGCTGCGACGCGTCTATGACGCTTCCGACGGTCCAGACATATTCCTTGCTATACGTTCCCGGAACGATATAGCCGAAGCGCGTACCCGTCGCGTCTTCGAGGATCAAGTTATAGGGACCTGACGTCTGCGCCGCGAACCTGATCGTATATTGCGCGCCGAGCTTCAAAGTCTCGCCTGACGCCGGCAGGGTTACGCTGATATTAGGTTGAGTTTGAGACGGAGCGGATGGCGAGGTCGGAACGCTCGGCGTCGCAGGGGCCGTCGGCGCAGAGGCACAAGTCTTAATCTTGAGCGCCACGCGGGTCAGGGGTCCGACGTTGCCCGTCATCGATATGCCTGAGACAGACTGGAATTGCTTGACCGCGGCATACGTCGCCGGGCCGAAGTTACCGTTCGGCGTCGCTGAAAGATATCCGACGGAATACAGATAATTCTGCAAAAGCGTCACGCGGCCGCCCGTCGCGGCATCTCTGTCGCCCTGGGCAAGGTCGTACGGGAGGTCGAGGCATGTAGTCGCCTGGACAGGAATGACGGAAACGCCAAAAAACAGACTCGTCGTAAAGAGCATGAAAAAGCTAAATTTTCTCATGCATCTATTATAACCTGCGGAACGTTGTGACCCTACGGGGAATCGAACCCCGATTTAGAGCTTGAAAAGCTCCTGTCCTAACCATTAGACGATAGGGCCGCGGTAGGCTTCAAATATAGCTTTTTTTTGCTATTTTGGCAAAAAATGCTAGGATATCGAGGCTTCGGAGACCACGGAGAGGTGGCAGAGTGGTCGAATGCGCCGCACTCGAAATGCGGTATGGGGGAAACCTCATCGGGAGTTCGAATCTCCCCCTCTCCGCATTGACAACCTGTTAGTTTTGATGACCCACATGCTCTGGTTTGAGCTGTGACCCACAAAGCTAGTAGGTTGCTATACTTTCACAATAAATGACTCGAGAAGAAATCAAAAATAAAATATTTGAGCATTTCAAGAGTCAGGTTGTTTGGGCTGAAACAAATCCTAATCAGATGCAACAGCATCAGATGGGACAAGTGTATGCTTTGTTCCCTCACGGCAATGGTCCTCATTGGGAAGTTGCCAAGATTCACTCAGTCGCCCGAGAGATAGTTCAGGAGTTGATAAATGTCGGATACATCTATCCTGGCACAGCTGGCGACTTTAATAGCGGATATCCTTGGCTTACTGTCACTGAATTAGGCAAACATGCATTCAAAGAGGAAAATTGGCTACCGTATGATCCTGAAGGATACGTTAAAGCATTAAAGACAAAGGTTCCTACCCTTGATGATGTCACGTTAGCCTACATTGGCGAGGCGATCGCCGCATATCATCGTCGCCACCTTCTCTCTGCAACTATCACTCTTGGTGTGGCATCTGAGAATCTCATGCTCTCCCTTATTGAGGCATATATAGATTCGATCACAGACGCCACGAGAAAAGCTAGATTGGAAAAGAACACCAAGGAAAAATTCATTTCAACCCAGTACAAGGAATTCAAAAAGGAGTTTGTAAACGATGTTCGATCTCTACCCAAAGAACTTCAGGATAATTGGGAAACTTATCTTGATGGTATTTTCAATTTCATCCGTCTCAACCGAAACGACGCTGGTCATCCTACTGGAAAGAAACTTGATGCAAAGGTTGTGTACGCGAACCTTCAGATATTTTCAGAATACGCAGATTATGTGACAAAGCTCACAGCTCACTTTGCCTAAAAGTAGTTTACTCTTTCATCCAAAACCAATACTGATTCTTCAAATTCTCCGTCAGCTCGTAGGTATTCGCGTGAGACAAAACGCCAAGATATGACTGCATGCTTTGATGTAAGTGATTTTCAGGAATTAATCCTTTTTGGTAGCAAGCCATCTTCTTGCGTACATTTCTCAGAACCCTCTTTTTGGTTTTCGCTCTAAGGAGCTTATAATGCGGGAATATGACATACCCGAGGAAGTCTATGCCTTCGTGAAATTTACGAACAGATATCTTGTTCGGATGCAGTTCGAGTTTCAGTTTTTCTCTCAAAAAGTCTTGCAATTTTGGCAGTAAATTTTCGAGATATTCTTTGTCCTCTGATATAATCATAAAATCGTCGGTGTAACGCGCGTAATTTTTCACCCGAAGCCCATGCTTAACGAACTGGTCAAACTCATTCATGTAAATATTGGCGAAAATCTGCGAAGTCAGGTTGCCGATGGGCACCCCTTTGTTGGTATTTGTAGTAAAAAGCGGCAGCGTTTTACTCTCTCTCTCTCTCTCTCTCTCGCAAGTGCCGCTTTTCTCGTAGCTCTCAATAACCTCTTTCAGAAGAGAAATAGTCTTTTGATCCTTGATTTTCCTACCAAGGATGTCTTTCAACACTTGGTGGTCAACAGAGTCAAAGAATTTCCTCACATCGCATTTGAGTGCATAGCATTGGCGGGTATTATTCTTGCTCGCTGTACGAAGCATATCAGCAACTTTCTCCACGCCTTTGTGAGTGCCTTTGCCGATACGGCACGAATACGAGTCATTGATAAAAGTCGGCTCAAATATTTTGTTCAGCACCGAAAAGGTCGCGTGATGGAGCACCCGATCTCGGACAACCGCCTTATGTATGCGCCTGATCTTCGGATCGTGTATCCAGAATCCTTTATATGGCCCGTGTCGATACGTCTCATTCTTCAGATCGCGGTACAGATCAAAAATATTCTGCTCGATGTGGAGTTCAAACTCGGAAACGTCAGGTTTATTCCTTTTGTCGGACTTAAATACTTCCCAAGCTCTGAATAGAGATTGGGGAGAAATTATCGACCAATATAAATCCTTATAAATTTTCATATATGAATGACTTAGACATACCGATTTTCAAGAAAAGTTATGACCTCTACAAAGATTTCTATAATCTTCGTCTTACTGTACCCAAGCAAGACCGCTATACGCTCTGGCAAAAGTGCGAAAGCCTTCTTATTGATGTACTGGAAGGTATTATTTTCGCAAGTCAGCAGTCCAAGTCCGAGAAGTTACCGACTTTGGAGAAGACGAGCGTTAAACTTAATTTCCTGCGAGTCTGCATTCGCCTGATGAAAGACGTCAAAGCGATTGATGCTAAGAAATATATCATCATCGAAGCCAATCTCGACGAAATAGGGAGAATGCTCGGAGGGTGGATAAAGTCAACGAAGGATCGTTAACAGAAACTTCCGCTTTTTGGCGGAAGTTTCCTTGGATAGAGCTATGACTGCCTGGCAGCCGACAACCCGATGTTGTCGTTGCGGTTGTCATCCCAGTAGTTGTTGACGTTGAGCCCGTCGGAATCGAAGTTGCCGACGTTGACACGGTTACCGTCCGAGTCGAGATATTGCCCGCTCCCATCTGTGTCACCGAGAATCGAGGTTTACTACCTTTGCAGGTCTATATCCTCCCATCTCTGAATTTTATTCGGGAGCAACTTCTTTCAAAGTATCTCCTCTAGAAGCGAACAAGAAGTTCTCTCTATCCTTAATCGCGCTCTACCGTGATCCGTAAACCACTGGTACTCTGGCGATATCTCAAGGTGAGATATCTCGCGAGCTTGAACCGTAATCCAAGCTACATTAGCAAGATGCTGATAGTATAGCGCAGAGATTGACAGATCGCCAAAACCATTGACAAATAGCCATTTCTTTGCTATACTAGCTAGGTAGTTCTTTGATAGAGAATCACTGTTGAGACGAGCTTTTTGAGCCTTAATTCAGGGCTTAGAAAACTCGTCTCAATCAGAGGCAAGTCGTTCCGAGCGTTCTCGGTAAATCAGCAAAATGGAGATGATGTCGATGAAAAAATCATTGAACACGTCTGCACTGGTAACCGCAGACAGTCCGAAAGGACAGAGAGCTACCGAAACGTTCCGCGCCCAATACAACAAGGCGGGACTCAAGGACGAAAGCGCACAGATCCTGAACGAGCATCCCGGCTTCGCCGAGTATCTCGCTGAAGGAATCCGTCGCTTCTCGGCAAAAGCGCCCGACTACGGTTTGGCGCAATCCATCCTCGGCGCGGATTTCATCACGCCGGAAGAAGTCATGAAAGCTCGCAGAGCAATCGTTTACACCGCCGAGCAGATCACGGCACTGGCCGAAAGTCTGCCGTCGGAGGACGTGCTCACGTGGTGCAAGGAAAACGGCTACGCCGTCATGCCTGCGCCGCCCACTGCGATGTCCACGCTCAACGTTCGGGAGATTCAGCCTGCCCACTTCCACTTGAAGACGGGTGGGTGGTATGCCGACCAGAAGTTCGCCCGCGAGGACAAGACGTCCTTCGGCTGGCTCCTGATCAAGAAGACGCCTGTTTCGAGCTCGACCAGCAAGACGTGGAACGAGCAGAACAAGCTTCTCTCCGCGCTCGAGAAGGTGCCGAACGCCGCCGAGATGTGTTGGTTCATCACGACCTATTTCGAGGTCCGTGGTGTCCGACTCTTCGAAGGCGTTTACGTTCGGACTTCCAGTCTCGGCTCGGGCGGTAGCCGTGTCTACGTCGGCCTCTTCGATTCCGGCGGGCTCTTCGTCAACTACTACTGGGATGACCACCGCCACGACAACCTCGGGTTGTCGGCTGCCAGGAAGTGATTCTTGATCCCTTGAGGGCTTGTCCCTCTTGAATACTTGAGCCTCCGCGAAATTTTTTGCGGAGGCTCATTCTTTTTATATTTTTATTCTTCAATCAGGCTAATTTTCTTGTCATTTAGCACAAGCCTCGATCTCAGGTGCCCCATCAGCCCTCGCTTCTCTAACGGCGTACCCTCGCGCAGGACGTATTTCGCATACTCGCGCGTGGCAATATCGTCCTCATCGATCTGCATCTTTGGTTTGCCCTTAGTTGCAAGTCTCTGCAATCGATTGAATCGCTTTATTTCTTCTTCGAGCTTCATCCGCATTCCGAGTTCATTCATGTTCAGCTTGTCGATGATCTTAAACAATTCCTCAATCAATTCTTCCTCACGAATGTATTTGTTCTTGCAGTTCCTGTCTCTCGCTTTCGAGCAGGAGTAGTAGACGTATTTCGCATTCGTGCCGTCCTTGAGTTCCTTGTACTTTTCCTGCGCCGTGATGCCCGATCCGCACATGCCGCAAGTGAAGAGTTTGGTGAAGGCAAACTCTCTGTTCTCGCGCACGATTTTGTCTCGCTTCAGTTGTTCCTGCACTTTCTTGAATAATTCTTCGGTGATCAATGGCTCATGCGTTCCTTGATACCAGTTGCCGCTATTCTTCGGATACTCAAAGGGTCCGTAATAAATCGGCATTTGAAGCATTCGGTACACACCAGAGAGTGTTAGTGGTCTATTTCCTCTGGTGTGGAAATTAAGCTCGAATCGGAGCCAGTTGTATACCTTGCGACCAGACCAGAGATCAAATGCCACTTTCTCGAACATCTGCTTTACGATCGGTGCGCGTTCGGGATCAATTACTATCCGACATTTCTTGTCCATCAACTTTTGATTCAAATATCCGAGCGGTGCCATTCCTGGCCACAATCCCATCTCCACTCGCGTTCGCAACCCTCGCTTCACATTGATGCCTCGATTATCGTTTTCGAGCTTCGCTTGTGACCCGAGAATCATCAGGAGAAACTTCTCGTTCGGATTGTTACGGAAGCTCTGCCCGAAAGTGCGTATCTCATGGAGCTTTCCCGCATCCATCAAGTCCACGATCTTTCCGAGGTCGCCTGCGTTTCTTGAGATACGGTCAGGTGCCCACGTCAAAATCCCATTGAACTTGCCTTGCTTGATCTCATCCACGATTTCGTTGAAGACTGGTCGTTGCCCAGTCTCCTTAGCCGAGTGCGATTCACGCTTCATGTTCACGATCTCAAGCCCCTCTCTTTCAGCCAGTTGGAGCATTTCCTTGATCTGGCTGTCGATGCTCAAAACCTGTCTTTCCTCTGACTCTGACGACTTTCTTGCATAAAGGCAGTATTTCACCCTTATGGGGCTTGCTACTTTGGCCGCAGTCCCTAATGGCTCTAATGTTTGTATTTTTGTCATACAAACACAAGGAATGACGCAACTCGCCCTAGGAGTCCAGAGCGTCCCATACTCCCTCGAAGTTGGTAACTGGCTGTGGAAAAAGTAGTCTAAATTTCAGACTAGTCTAGCTAGTAGACCAAAAGTGGTCTAGAAAGTAGACCGATATCGGTCTACTACGTAGACACACAAAATAAAGGAAACAAAGAGAAACCTAGTATTAGGGCAACCTGTGGAAAACTTATCCACCTAGTAAAGAAAGTTAACCAAAACTGGTGAACTAGGTTAACCGAAAGTGGTTAACGAAATTAACCTACAAAAGAAAGAGAAACAAAGTGAAATCTATTATTAGAATTGATAAAATGTGGATAAATGACGAAACATCTCAAAAGTCATCAATACTATATCGACCTCTATGACCGAGGCACCGTAGAGGATTGCCGTCGCATAGAGAAGATCTGCGATAAGCCAACACCACTTCCCGAGGACAGCAAGCTCGACAAGGAAGAGGCTCAAAGAGTCGAGGCTTGGGCAAAGAAGTTATACCTGCGTGGCACTATGGGCGAAAGGTACCTTAAGAAAAGCGAGACGATCCGCGAATGGATGGATCGGGACAAGAAACGAGACGAGCTTTTGGAAAACGCCCAGCCTCCCGAAGACATTCGTTGCCTCACATGTCGTAATCGGCTGACGGTAACCTTCAAGGATCTTCAATCGGACGACAAGAAAGGCGATCGAGTCTTTTTCATGTTTGATTGTCCGAACAAATGCCTCCCTCGCCGCGCCTTTTTCTCCGATGGCGAGGAATGGAGAGTGAAGCCAACTTTTTGTCTCCATTGCAGTACCGAACTCGATAAGAAGATGGATGACGATGGAAAGAAATTGGTCACTACTCTCACGTGTCCGAAGTGTGGTTATGTCGAAAAAGAAGAATACGAATGGCATTCAAAGAAAGACGACGACTTTGATCCTGACTTCGCCAAAGACCGAGACCGCTTCTGTATGAGCGCCGAAGAAGGTGCCGAATATAGCGATGAAAAATACAGAATGGAGCAACTAGCACGGCTAGGCAAGGAGTTTGAGGAGGAACAGAAACGCAGGGACGAGAAGCTCAAAGAAAACCCGAAAGGATTCCATCTCGAAGGTGTTGGTTACGGTTGCTTCATTTGTGGAGACCACACCAAAGAGGGCGATAATTGGTATGACGAATACGGTATCAAGTGCCTTGTTTGTCAGAAAGCTATTGATGACGGAGAAATTCCTGCATCGCTGGCAAAAGAAAAGGATAGTTGGTACACCAGATACGATTTTGATCATTATTTCAACGTCACCTCTCCTGCGCTCCGCAAATGGGTCAAGGAAGGAATCGTGAAATCTCGCACAGTGAGCCAATACGGCAAAGGAGTACATACCGAACTGTTCCTCATTGAGGACAACAAAGACTTCTTGCCACCGAAAGATATGCTGAAATCACAGTCAGTGAAGACGAGAGGCAAAGATGGCAAAGATTACTATCACATGGAGGAGTGGTATAAATTTATCGATCCATTCGAGCATCTCAAGGGCTACAAGATCATGAATCATTTGCGTATCGTTCCTCCAGAAGAAATGAAGGCACGCGAAGAAGAGCAAAAGAAGAAGGACGAGGCTAGACGCTTGCGCCGAGAGCAGATGAAAGCGAATCGTCCGAAAAGAAAGAAGCGATCTACTCCTTCGGAACCTCAAAAGGATCAAACTGACTGATCTCTTTTCTCAACTTTTCAAACTCTCTAAAAACTTTGTTATATATTCGAATCACTTTTCTCTTGTGATTCTTGGTGTCTCCGTATTCAAGAAAATCGACGAGGTCATCGTCGATGAAAGAAGCTAGAGAGATGTACGAAGCGACCAATAGCCTGATCCTTTCTTTGATCGCCATTTTCATATGACGCTTTGATTCAGGGAGCTTTGAGATGCGGTTAAAGGGCGTAGTGCCACTCGGCTCGTGGTACTTGAAATGCTTTGCCGCATCTATGATTGCTTCGATATCGTCATCTTTCACACACTAATGGATGACGCTGATCCTTAAATGAGTCCAGACTGTTGGTAACTTCGCTTTACAATACCCCCTAGGGGGTATATACTTTCAGTATGAAATACATGGATGACAAAAATAAGGCGAAAGTAGTCCGCCGTCTCAAACTTTTAGAAGGTCAGGTTAGAGGACTTCAGAAAATGGTTGAAAACGATACCTACTGTATTGATGTGATTACCCAAACATCGGCAGTCAAGCAGGGTCTGTCCAACGTCGAAGACATGCTCCTCGAAAACCATCTGGATCACTGTGTACATCATCAGATGCACTCTGGTCAGACTAAAAAAGCAAAGGAAGAAATTATCAGGGTATATAAGCTCAAACGAAAATAAATATATGGCAGAAAATATTTACAAAGTAAAAGGAATGCACTGCGCGAGCTGTGTCTCACTCATTCAAAGCAAAGTGGCTAAAGTTTCCGGTGTAGAATCAGTCTCTGTCGGACTTTCTAGCGAGAAAGCCAAGGTTGTTTTTAAGGATAAAGAAGTGGGTCTTAATGAATTAAACTCCGCAATTACCCCATTTGGATATTCGTTTGAAGATACTACAAAATCGGCAGCTGAAATGAACATGTCGCCTATGGATCATGCTCGCATGAATCATGGCGGTGATGAAAAGAAAATGGCTTTTGAAATGAAGTTCATCATTCCAATGGTCATCTTCTCGTTCGTAATGATGATTTGGGATGTGCTTGCAAAGAATGGCGTAGTACCGGAGATGTCAGAAACGATTTATGAAGGATTCCATCACCTTATGCCGATCTTCGCCTCATTCGTACTCTTTGGCATCGGGCGTAGATATATCCGCGCCACATGGATTTTCCTAAAGACGGGTGTGGCAAGCATGGATACTCTTGTCGGGATTTCCACCATTGTTGCCTTTATATATTCCTTTGCTGTCACGGCTTTTGAAAAACCTTTGTCTGCTTTTTTAGATGTAAGTTCAAACTTTTATGATGTAGTCATTATCGTCATCGGTCTTATCGCACTCGGCCAGTTCCTCGAAGCTCGGGCAAAAAGAAAGACAAATGAGGCGCTCCAAAAACTCGCGGAGCTTTCAAGCAAGTCTGCTTTGGTAGAACGTGACGGCAAGGAAGTTGAGGTACCGATTGAAAAAGTCGAGATCGGCGATATCGTTATTATCAAGCCCAATGAACGAGTGCCTATCGACGGCCGGATTATAAGCGGAAACACTAGTATTGATGAATCGAATCTGACCGGAGAGTCCGTGCCTGTCGATAAGATGTCAGGCGACATGGTGTTTGCTGGAACGCAAAACTTTCAAGGAATAATCAAAATTAAGGTAGAGAAGGATAGCAAGGATACCGCCCTCGCACATATCATCCAGATTGTTGAGGGTGCACAAAATTCCAAGGCTCCGATTGAGCGAATTGCGGATAAGATCTCGGGTGTATTCGTGTATGTCGTGATCGTCCTCGCGGTCATCACCTTCGCCTCATGGCTCATATTCGCTCCTGGCACGTTCGGATTTGCCAAGGCGCTCGCACTGGCGATCTCTTCGACAATGGCGGTCCTTGTCATTGCTTGTCCATGCTCACTTGGTCTTGCAACGCCAACAGCAATCATCACTGGTGTGGGTACAGGAGCTCGCCGAGGTATTCTTATCAAGAATGCGGAGAGTCTTGAAAAATTAGCAAAGGTGCAAGCAATCGTGTTCGACAAGACTGGCACACTTACGGAAAACAAGCTGTCGATCGAAGGGATTTTTTGTCAGGATAAAAATCATGTGTGCGATGAAGAAGATAAGAGATTCAAACAATCTATTGCGTACTCCATGACTAAATCATCGAGGCATCCGGTATCACAAAGTGTAGCGGTGTGGCTCGGAGAATCTAAGGCAAAAAAGGTCGAAATGAAGAATATCCAAGAGGTGCCTGGCAAAGGCGTAACCGCAGAATTTGACGGCAATACATATTACTTGGGTTCAATTGGATATATTTCGGAGATTATAGGACGTTCAGAGCAAAAAATCAGAGATGACTTCCATGAGGATCGGTTCAAGAACGGACGGGAGCTATACCTTTCCGATTCAGAGAACGTACTCTCGCTTATTAAAATTCACGACACCATAAAGTCTACGGCGGCACAGGAGATTGCAAAGTTAAAATCGCTTGGTCTCAAAATCATTATGGCTACCGGCGACAATAAAAAGACCGGTGAATCGGTTGCAAAAGAGCTTGGTATCGACGAAGTGTTCGCAGAGGTAAAGCCCGAGGATAAGCTCAAGATTATTAAAGATCTGCAAGCCAAGGGCCTTAAGGTGGCAATGATCGGCGATGGCGTGAACGATTCACCTGCGCTCGCACAGGCGGATGTAGCAATTTCGATGAGCGACGGATCGGACATCGCAATTGAAAGCTCTGACATTGTGCTACTCAACGGGGATATCGGAAAGGTCGCGGAGGCGGTAAACCTCGCAAAGAAAACAAACCGAACAGTCTGGCAGAATCTCATCTGGTCGTTCGGCTACAATTCGGTCGGTATTCCGGTCGCGGCAGGTATCTTGTTCCCGTTTTACGGATGGACACTGAGTCCTGCGATCGCAGGAGCAATAATGGCGTTTGAGAGTGTTACGGTCGTGGCAAACTCGCTAAGACTTAAGAATGCAAAATTATAATTCTATGAAGACACTTACATTCCACGTTTCCGGTACCCATTGCGCCTCATGCAAGATTCTTATTGAGGATATTTTGGGCGAGGAGGATTTCATCAAGAAGTCGGTAGTTGATCTCAAAAAAGAGACAGTCACCATCGAGACCGATAGCGATCAAAACCCTGAACTGATGGCAAAAGAGCTTACAGAGAAGATCAAAAAGAACGGCTACATGCTCTCGGTAGAGAAAAAGGTAGCTGAGAAAAAACAGGACGATGTGATTTGGAAAGCGATACCAATTGGACTAGCATTTCTGATCTTGTTTTTCATTCTGCAAAAATCAGGCATCTTGAATCTCGGCATCGGCGGTACAACAACTCCGGCTACAAGTTTCGTCATCGGACTCATCGCATCGATATCAAGTTGCCTCGCCGTGGTCGGTGGTCTGATCCTTTCTCTTTCGGCGAAAGTCGCACAGGACGAAAGTACCAAAACAAGCAAGAAACAATTTGTTCTCTTCCACGGTGGACGACTTTTCGGATTCGCAATTCTCGGAGGTGTGCTCGGTCTTGTCGGTCAGGCAATCGGAGTGAGCTTTACGTTTTCAGCGATTCTCGGACTCATCGCATCAACCGTGATGATATTGCTCGGACTCAATCTTGTAGGCATCATCAAGAAAAATAAAGTCTCATTGCCGACTGGTATATTTGCTTACTTCAGGAAAGTGGAGCACTCGACCTTCGCTCCTATCCTTATCGGCATCGGCACATTCTTCCTGCCATGTGGATTCACCCAAGCAATGCAGGTCGCCGCGCTCTCTAGCGGATCGTTTATGTCGGGACTTTTGATTATGCTGTCGTTCGCCCTTGGAACCCTGCCGATGCTTGCGCTCCTTTCCTTCGGCTCAGTGTCTTTCGCTCATTCGAAACATGCACCGCTGTTCTTTAAGTCAGCAGGCATCGTCGTGATTGGTCTCGGTATCTTTGCACTTCTCGCTGGTCTTGCGGGATTGGGCATCATCCGTCCTTTATTCAACATCTAATTTTTAATATAATTACTTTATGAACAAAACCGCTTCCATCATTATCACATTCGCCCTTGTCGTCGGTCTCGGCATCGTTTTTCTCGGTGGATCAAAGTCGAAGGAGGCTAATACAACTGCCTCTACGCAAGCGGCCCAAAACGTTGAGATACGAGATGGTGTTCAGTACATCACGATTGATGCGAAGGCGGGTTATTCTCCAAAAATCTCTACGGCCAAAGCCAATATCCCGACAAAGCTCATCGTGAAGACCAACGGCACCTATGACTGTTCGGCCTCACTTGCGATTCGCTCAATTGGCTACCAGAAGATTCTTCCGCAGACAGGAGAAGAAACGATTGACATTGGAACTCCGAAAGCTGGAGAGCCTTTGCAGGGAGTGTGCGGTATGGGAATGTATAACTTTTTGATCAATTTCAGTTAGGTAAGCACCTAAGAATATAAATTTATATCCCGATCGTTGGATACTGCGGTGAATCCTCCTCCCAGTAATCATCTTCATTTGGCCTGCTAATCACTCGTTTGTCTTTTGCAATCGTAAGTGCAAGCGCATCGGGTATCGAAGTATCGATCCCTTCGCTTGCAAGCACTTCTCGTTCGATTAGTTTTCTCTTTCCACTCTGATCTGCGTAGCAGATGTAAAGAAGATCGTCGAAATCGTGGTTGCCAAGCAATGCGCCGCCTTTCTCGATCCAGCCCACAAGCTTTGAATATGCCCGCGCCCAATTATCGCTAAACAGATTATTCTCGAATTGCGGAGGTTCGCTCATCTCAATGCCGTATCTCTGTCTTGTCTCATATTTTCTAATCTCGAACTGTCCCTGTGCGAATTGACGGAGTAGTCTGCACAGTTCCTGTCCTTCTCCTGTCTTATCAACAAATATGTTCTCATCAGAAATTGGTATCTCGTATGCCTTCGCAAGCTCTATCGTTTTCTTTGCCAATGAGACAGGATCAATAAAGCCGTGATGAAGCACCTTTGCTGTAGTATCGCTCCGCAACACTATGGCTGAATATGGCCGATACGCATTGGCAATAGAAATACCGAGTCGCTTCTCTCCCGCAAATGCGGCATCGCCCCTACAGCTTGCATCTATGACCGCCTCGCTGAACAGTCGGTGATATCCCTTCGGCACGCTCGATTCCTGATCTATGACGCTTGAAACAAGGATACAGAAAGCATCGGAAAGGTCGTCGTGCTTTTCCGTTCCAAAACCTATGAGCTGGGATATCAGTTTCTCTGCGCCGACTCTCGGGAAGAGTACCGTGCCTGACTGCACAAGATGGGACACCAATGAGAGTCTCGCCCTTTTGTCTGATCCATGAGACTTATATTCCTTTGCAGGAAAGTTCTCTGAACGTAGATGATCTATGATCGACTTCTGGTATCCCACGTTCTCAATCCATACGTGTGCGTTTCCAAGCAATCGAGAAAGTGACTTGATACGCTCGATGGTCTTCGGGAAATCCATCCGCTCGTTCACAGGATTCGGCAGAATATAAATCTTTAGGTTTTTCTTCCTGCCATATATCTTTCCTGAAACCATCGAGGTGTAATCCGCCGTTTCTTTCTCGCTGATTGCGGGGTCAATGCCAGTCGCCGCGAATCGGTATGCATCAGACGGAAGCGAGTCATAGTAACGAATCCACTCGGGTCGTATGACTTGATCGTCATCGACGATGATGCGGAGCATATACTCTCGCTCCCATGCCTGCGAGCTTGGCACGGACTTTCGAAGCGTGTCTATGTCTGCCTGAGTCGAATACTTCTCATGCCATGTTGCGGTCCCATCTTCTTGGAGGAACGGAAATGACTTTGCGATGCCATCCATTCGTCCTTCGATAATAGCTTTCTTCAATCGTGCAATGACGGAGTCGTTATGGAGTTTAGTACCTATAACGATCATCCTCGTATCCTTGTCTCCGAGAGGAATGATGTCACCCATGAGCCAGTTAAATATCTTGTCACGGCTTTCTTGGGTCTTTACGATATCCAAGTCCTCAAGGTCGTCTGCGATGATGAGATCAGGACGATGCGCTCCGTGCTTGATACCTCGAATCGAGTTGTCTATCGAGGCCACTGTGATTCTCGCACCGTACTTTGGGATCACGATAGAAACTGCTCGCCATTCGTCGTTCGGTTCTTCGAATGGTCCCAAGTCCAACCGAAGCAATCGGTTGTTTTCAAGTTCGAGCTTTATGTTTGCCAAATACTGTCTTGCCTGACTTTCGGTCTTGGCGATGATGAGCACGAATTTCTTCTGCTGGCATCCGAGAATAGACCAGATGGCGTAGGAAGTTCCCATGATCGTGGTCTTGCCCGATCCTCGGAACGCCTCGATGACGGTTGTCTTGTGAGTCGTATCTTCGGTCAACTCGAACAGTTCCTTATGAAATCTTGCGGTCTTGTACTTGATGTAATGCGAGAAGTAGATGTGGAAGAACCAGTGATGGCAGGCTCTGGTGATCGCTCGCCTGATCTGTCGGTTTTGTACGATCTCATCGATCTTCTCAAGCGAAACCTCTGTGTCGTGATTATGCATGGTCGTCTATTCCTAAGGCTTTTCTAACGAGGTTTTCTTCTTCGGGAGTGAGAGACTCGTCCTCGATCTTTGCAGTAAGTTCGACCTTTGTCCGGTACTTCGGATGGTGTTGCCTTAGCCAGAGCTGAATCGCAGAGAAGTTCTTTTCCTTGATGAGGGTAATCAGTTGCGATTCGCTCAAGTCGTTGATCATCTCCTCGCCATCCTGCATCGCTTCGTCTGCCAATTTCTTGAACTTCTCATCCTCGCGTCGCCATCGGTAGTACGTGGTGCGCCCGATGTCTGCTCGCTCGCAGGCAATTTGCACGATAGGTATTTTTCTAAGCTGTTCGAGAAGTACTTTCTTCTCGGCAGTATTTCTGCGAATGGTTGATGTTCTTTTCATATCTTTATTGCGGTTAGTCCTGATAATTTTTCCCAGCGATGTATGGCTGTCTGCACATATTCGGCATCAAGCTCGATTCCAATGCAGATTCTTTTCGTCTGTTCGCACGCAAGAAGGCACGTTCCCGAGCCGAGGAAACAGTCATAGACAACATCGCCAATGCGAGTGCTGTTGAGAATCAAATGCCTGATGAGCGGCACAGGCTTTGTCGTGGGATGAAGGGGGCTTTTAGTTGGCTTAGGATGCACGATGACTGATTTGTCTTTCGACTTCAGAAATTCGTGCGTTCCGTACCACCCATATGCGATGAGTTCATGCATCGGTGCATAATCCATTCGTCCGACAACCGCCTGAGTCTTCACCCAGACGATGAGCTGTGCGAATTTGCATCCGATTGATTTCATTCCGTCACGCAATGCAAAGATCATCTTGTCTGAATTGAAGATGTAGATGGCGTTCTTCCTTTCGAGATGCGGAGTCACAGCACCAAGCCAATCTTCAGTGAACTTTTTATATTCCTCGTCGCTTTGCAGATGATCATTCTCGATCTTCTTGTCTTTAAGCAATGCTTTGAAGTTTTGTTTGCTCTCGGCAACTGCCACTCCATATGGAGGATCGGAAATGACGGCTTTGATTTTGTGCTTGCCGATGACTCTCGCTACAAATTCCTTGTCTCTCGAATCGCCACAAGCGATAACGTGATCTCCAAGTCGAAAGATATCTCCAGCCTTAATTAAGTTTGGTGACTTTTTCATGGGGTGCTATTTGCTTAAATCTGTTAATAATCAATTGGCAGAAGATCGGCTCCATCTCGACAACATAGGCCGTTCGTTTGAGCTGTTCGCAGGCAGAGAGAATGCTTCCTGATCCGCCAGTGAGATCGAGGACTATGTCTCCTGGGCGAGAGCATCGCCTCAATGCCTTTTCGTGAAGTGTCGGAGGCTTCTGCGTAGGGTGAGCGTATTCCTGTGATGGCAAACGCTTAACAAGCCAGATATTCAGGAGGTCGAGAATATCCTCGGTCAGTCGGTTGCCACTAGTTGTTTCCTTGTTGAGGATCTCATTCAAGTTCTTTACCTTGTCGGAGAGATAGGGTTTGCCGCGAGTGCCGTACACGCAGTACTCGGTCACTTTGTTAAAGGCGATTCCAGGTGTCGGATTTGCGTTGTCTTTGATCCACAGGCAAAGGCGCTTGGAGTCGATGCCAAGCTCCTTGTACAGCTCTTGGAGGATGTATACGTGCGTCTCGTCGTTCCAGAAGAAGACGTGACAGTCCTTCTTTGAGACGGCGAGGGCATTTTCGATAAGGGTCTTCAGGAAGGTTCGGTACTCGGCATCGGATTTGTTGTCATCAGTTGTGCCGCCATACTTCGCCTTGTTGCCGACACCTTTGTCATATGAGAGGCCGATGTTGTACGGAGGGTCGGTGTTGATCAAGTCCGCTTCGTTGCCATTCATGAGGAACTTGACCATATTCTGATCCATCGAGTTACCACAGAGCAATCGGTGACGACCAAGAGCGAAGTAGTCGCCGAATTTGATATCGGTTTCTTTGATTTTCTCCAACTCTTTTTCTTCGTCGAAGTTGTCGTCGGTCACTTCGAGTGAATCGTCAAAGATGTTGGTCAGGTCGGTCGAGTCGAATCCCGAAGCGAGCAGGGTGTCGATATCGAAGTCGCTCGCAAGGATTTCCCAATCCCATGATCCGCCCGAGCGATTTGAGGTGAGAAGGTATTCCTTGAATTCTGAAGCAGAGAGCTTTCTGTTAGGGATTCTGATTTCTATTTCTTCCTCTCCTCGACCAAGGAGCTGAAGGGCTTTGATGCGCTGATGGCCAGCGACTATCTTGCCGTCTAGGTTAATCGCAGGAATCTCCGCAAGGTTGAACTTCTTCAAGCTCTCTTTGAGGTCTTCCATCTGCTTATCCGTTATCTTTCTCGGATTCTTCTCGTAGGGTAGAAGATCGTTTACTCGGCGTTTTTCGGTGCGCCACACCAGTGGTGTCTGTTTGGACATGGATGCGTGTTGATTAACTTAATAATCCGCATCCAAAACAAAAGACCAGCACGCAAAGTGCTGGTCTTTTGGTATTCAAAGGGTCGAGTGCTTCACTTGAATAACAAAGACGCGCAAAAAAGCGTTAGTCATTTGTTACCCCAGTGAAATCTTCAACCCCTCCTATTCGTTTATTTAACTTCCGCTATTTTGACAGTGCGGATTCTGCAACGGCTTCGAAGGTATGAGAGAAGTACCTGTCCATCAGAAGATGGCGAGAGAAATCGTGCGTCCGCTTCCACCCCAGTTGCAACGTTGGGTGCGGAGGTCTTGATGCGCCGACAAGACAGAAGCAGAGCGTATCGAATTCTCTCAAGTACGTATTTGTCTTGGAATGAACGGCACTTGATCGCTCAAGTTATCCTAATTGTAGCGGTCCAATACGCTGTGTCAATTCTATGTTTTTTCTCTCAAATCAAATTGGCACAGTCCCTCGGAACAGTGTGCTGTTCCAATATCCTCAAAATACCCTTATGGCTCCTAGCGGGGCATACCCCAAAGTGCCTTTGGAACGCTTGTTTGAAACAGTGCCTTTTCGTGTGCCAAATTGTGCCAACTTCGGAAATATAGACCCCGACCCACAAACCTCAAATGGGTCGGCTCAAACGTGCTAAAATACCCTTACAAAGCCTCGAGGTGTGGGTACCATACCCGAGTAGCCCGCCAATATCATCGACATATGAATATCATCCGCGAACAATTCAGAGGTTTCATACATTTCGTGAGGACCCAGGGCGTCATCGGTTTCGCCGTCGGTTTTATTTTGGGTAAAGCGATGTCCGACCTGGTCAATTCTCTCGTCGTCGACATCATAAATCCGACGATCGGCCTCATATTCGGTCAATTCAGCGATCTCGCCAATCTTTCAGTCACGATAGACGGCTCGGTCATCAAATACGGCAATTTCATATCGCTCGCGGTCAATTTCCTTATCCTCGCTCTCGTCGTCTATTTCGTCATCAAGAAGGCCGCCGACCTGTTCGACAGGCCGAAGGACCCGCCTGCAGCAAAATAGGTTGAAAAAGCCTCGATTTCGTGTAAAGTAGGCCTTACAGCCTGAATATAAGCGCGGTTAGCTCAGTTGGTAGAGCATCTCATTGACGTTGAGAGGGTCATAGGTTCAAGTCCTATACCGCGCACCATGAAAACCCTGACGGTACTCGGCATCGAGACTTCGTGCGACGAGACGGCAGTGTCGGTCGTCCGTTTCGACGAAGCGAAAGGCACGGCGCATGTGCTGGGCAACACCGTCCATTCGCAGATAGACGTCCATGCTGCCTATGGCGGCGTCTTCCCTACGCTCGCGAAGCGCGAGCATCAGATAAACCTGATCCCTATTCTGATGAAGACGCTCGAACAGGCGGGAATGATTTCGAACGCGGCAGCGACGACAAAAGAGCAGAAAATCCCCGCCGCGGTCGGGGAAATATTGTCGCGCGAGACGGAGCTTCTCGAAGCGTTCAAGAGATCCGTGCCGTCCATCGCCCGCCCTGACATAGACCGCATCGCGGTGACTATCGGTCCTGGACTTGAGCCCGCGCTTTGGGTCGGCATCAATTTCGCGCGGGCACTTTCGATGCTGTGGAACGTACCGATCGTGCCCTGCAACCATATGGAGGGACATATCCTCGCGGCTCTTATTGAGAATACAGGCGACGCGAGCGCGCATTTCAAGCTTCTCGGAGAAAATATCGCATATCCTGCCCTCTCGCTCCTTATCTCCGGCGGCCACACGCAGATAGTTCTCATGGAGAAGGCCGGCTCGTACAAAATCATCGGCGAGACGCTCGATGACGCGATCGGCGAATGCTTCGACAAGACCGCGCGCGTCCTGAAGCTGCCGTACCCGGGCGGACCGAGAATCGGCGCGCTCGCCGCGGAGGCTCGCGCGCAAGGCATAAAGCTTGCGACCCCCCTACCCAGACCGATGCTTGATTCCGATTCGTTGGATTTCTCATTCTCGGGACTGAAGACCGCCGTTCTATACGCAGCGAAGAAAGAAAAAGAGCTGACCCCCGATCTCGTCCGCGCATATGCCCGCGAGATCGAAGACTCCGTTACCGACATCGTCATAGCCAAGATGCGAAAAGCCATTGAAGGCTATGCGCCGGGCACGCTCGTCATCGGCGGTGGCGTCATAGCGAATGGGCATATCCGGACGGCGCTCGAGACGCTCGCGCAGGAATGCTCGATCAAGCTCCTCTTGCCCCGCATCGAT
Organism: Candidatus Paceibacterota bacterium; assembly: GCA_035546035.1. NCBI lineage: Bacteria > Bacillati > Minisyncoccota > Minisyncoccota bacterium. Next base: position 75,816 of record DASZXC010000003.1, on the reverse strand, counting down.
CATTCGACAGACAACGCCCTTATGATCGCCCTGGCAGGATATTTCAATCGGAATAAAGCTACAGACGCCGGCGTGCCTCTTAAAGCCGTCGGCACTCTCCCTCTCGGCCCGCGGATATAAAAGCAACGCGCTCAGGCAATTTTCATTTTAGGCCTTATTTGCTATGATTTTCTATACTTATGGAGCCAAAGCAGCCCTTCCCGCAGCCTTATCCTCCTGCGAACATACCGGCCAAATTCCTGAAGCCCTATAACCCTGCAGCTACGGAAGATGCCGTATACAAGGCCTGGGTAGATTCAGGCTACTTCAATCCCGACAAGCTTCCTCCGCGCCACGCGACGCCTTTCTCCATCGTCCTGCCGCCGCCGAACGTGACCGGCACGCTCCATATCGGCCACGCCGAGATGCTCGTCATACAGGACATCCTCGTCCGCTACAAGCGCATGAAGGGATTCAAGACGCTCTGGCTTCCGGGCACCGACCACGCAGCGATCGCCACTCAATCCAAAGTCGAGACCGAGATATATAAAAAAGAAGGCAAGCGCCGCCAGGACCTCGGCCGCGAAGAGCTTGTCAAGCGCGTAAATCAGTTCGCGCAGGAAAGCCATGACACCATTACGAACCAGATCAAGAAGATGGGCGCTTCCGTAGACTGGTCGCGCGAAGCATACACGCTCGACGAAAAGCGCGGCGAGGCGGTCTTTGAGGCGTTCAAGCGCATGCACGGAGACGCCCTGATATATCAGGGCTATCGCATCGTGAACTGGGATCCGAAGGGCCAGACGACGATCTCCGACGACGAGATCGACTACAAAGAAGGCGCCGGACAGCTCTATACGTTCAAATACTCCAAAGACTTCCCTATCTCCATCGCCACGACCCGCCCGGAGACCAAGGTCGGCGATACGGGCGTCGCCGTCCATCCTGAAGACGCGCGGTACAAGCAGTTCATAGGCAAGGAATACGACGCCGAATTCGCCGGAGCGAAGATCCATATCAAGATCGTCGGCGACGATGCGGTCGATCCGCAATTCGGTACCGGCGCCGTCGGCGTCACTCCTGCGCATAGCCACATAGACTGGGAGATCGCCCAGAGGCACAAGCTCCCCGTCATACCGGTCATAAACGAATTCGCGAAGATGACCGCCGATTCGGCGCTCTTGAAGGACAAGAAAGTCCTCGATGCCCGCGCGGCGGTCGTCGAATGGCTCGCGACGCAAGGCTTGCTCGAAAAGACGGAGACGATCCCTCAGAATATGGCGACCGCCGAACGAACGGGCGGTATCATCGAGCCATTGCCGAAATTGCAATGGTTCGTCGACGTGAACAAGAAGATCCCTGCCAGGGGTAACAAGTCGCTCAAGGAGCTCATGCTCGAGGCTGACAAGAATATCGCCTTTGTCCCCGATCGATTCCAGAAAGTATACGTGAACTGGATATCGAATCTCCGCGACTGGTGCATATCGCGCCAGATATGGTTCGGCCACCGCATCCCCGTCTGGTACAAGGACGGCGCGATGCAGGTATCGCTCGCTTCGCCGGGCGAAGGCTGGAAACAGGACGAGGACACGCTCGATACCTGGTTCTCGTCGGGCCTGTGGACTTTCTCGGCCCTCGGCTGGCCTGAAAACACCCCTGACCTGAAGGCATACCATCCGACCGACGTCCTCGAGACCGGCTACGACATCATATTCTTCTGGGTAGCGCGCATGATATTGATGTCTACATATCTCGTGGGAGATATTCCGTTCAAGACCGTCTACCTTCACGGCCTCGTGCGCGATGCGAAGGGCCAGAAGATGTCGAAATCCCTCGGCAACATCATCGACCCTCTCGATATGGGAGCAAAATACGGCACCGACGCCGTGCGCATGTCGCTTATCGTCGGCATCGGCCCGGGCAGCGATACCAAGATGTCCGAAGACAAGATCCGCGCCTACAAGAACTTCGCCAACAAGCTCTGGAATATCGCCCGCTTCGTGCTCTCGTCGACCGGGGACGAAAGGCTCGACGCCGGATTCTCCGCGTGGAGCGCCGATGACAAGAAGATCGTCGAGGAGTTCCGCGAGATATTGAAGGAAGCGACGAAAGAGATGGACGAGCTCAAATTCTATCTCGTCGCAGAGAAGCTCTATGCCTATATCTGGCATGAATTCGCGGACATAATCATCGAGACTTCGAAGAAGATCCTCGCTGAAGGCTCGGACGCGGACAAGGCGTCGCGCAAGCAGCTCTTGCTCCATATCCTCGCCGGCTCGCTCCGCGCGCTCCATCCGTTCACGCCGTTCGTGACCGAAGAGATCTGGTCCGACATGCCGATCGCCAACAAGAAGCCCCTCATCATCGAAACATGGCCGATATAATGAACACATTGCCGAGCTTCTCGTATGCCGCTTTGGGCGGCATATTGCCCGCTCTGGTATGGCTGTGGTTCTGGGCCCAGGAAGACAAGCTCCACCCCGAGCCTCGAAGCCGCATCCTGACGGCCTTCCTCGGCGGCATGGCCATGGTTCCCTTCGCCTATTTCCCTGAAAAGGCTATCGCCGAACACTACGGCTTCGCGCCGCAGACCTTCTTCCTCTGGGCCGTCGTCGAAGAGTGCCTCAAGCTCTCCGCAGCGTGGCTTTTCGCCCTTCGCACCCGCGATTTCGACGAGCCGATAGACGCGCTGGAATACATGATCACGGTCGCGCTCGGCTTCGCGGCGCTCGAGAACGCGCTCTTCATACTGAATCCGCTCGTGGACGGCGATACGATGCGCAGCCTCGTCACGGGCAATATGCGCTTTGTGGGAGCGAGCCTCCTCCACGTCGTCTGCTCGGCGATCCTGGGCTATTCCATGGCCCGCGAATTCTATAAGAGCCGCGCCGCGCAGAATATATGGCGGATGCTCGGCCTGGCGCTCGCCATCGGATTGCACGCGGTCTTCAACCTGTTTATAATATACGACAACGGAAGCAAGACATTCTTCGTTTTCGGATGCGTATGGGCGGCCGCTCTCGGCATACTCCTCCTCTTTGAAAAAGCGAAGAAGCTCCATAATTAAATAGCATGCAACCATCAAAAAAATCGTTCTTCGAAAGGCTCACCGGCACCGTCAAACTAGAGGAAGACGAGGCTATTGAAGAAGCGGATGCCGACGCCCGCGGCATTTTGGATGAGTCCGAAGAAGAAGGCCAGCTCACGGTCGACGTGTATCAAACCCCCGAGGAGATCGTTTTGAAGACGATGGTCGCGGGCGTCCGCCCCGAAGACCTCGACATCAACATCACCCGCGATATGGTTACCATCAAAGGCAAGCGCGAGGAATCGGCGGAAGTCCATGATCATGACTATTTCCATAAAGAGCTCTATTGGGGCTCTTTCTCGCGAACGATCATGCTTCCGGAGGAGATCGAGGTGGAAGAAGCGGAAGCCATCGAGCGCCACGGGTTGCTCACGATTAAGTTACCAAAAGTAGACAAATCGAAGCAGAATAAGTTGCGAGTGAAGTCAGTATAGCGAACATAAATATATACAAAAATCACCCCAAGGCCTGGCGGGGTGATTTTTGTATATATTTATGCTCTTTATCCTATCTTTTCTTCGCCTTGGCAGCCTTCTTGCCTTTGATCGCGGCTTTCTTTTTTGGAGCCGCGGCATATGTGTCTCTGCTCTCCATGCCTTCGTAGAAGGCGCGGCGGCCGCGGGCTTCGTATACGTCCTTCTCGCCTAAGAGCACCTGGGCCGTGTCTTCGCCGGGATGGCGGAACGTATACGAAGCGATCTCGCCCGTCCTCGCGCAAATAGCGTTCACCTTGGTCACGAATTCGGCGATGGCGAGAAGATACGGCATGGGGCCGAACGGCTTGCCAGTGTAATCCATATCGAGACCGGCGATGACGACGCGCTTCCCCGAATTGGCAAGCTCGTTCGCGACGTCTATGATCGATTCGTTGAAGAATTGCGCTTCGTCTATGCCGACGACTTCGATGCCTTCGACGAGCGGCGGTATATCGCGGGCGGATGCGACGGCAACCGATTCGATGACGCGCCTGTCGTGGGATACGACGTTGTCCGCATGATATCTGTTGTCTACCTTGGGCTTGAATATGGCCACCTTCTGGCGAGCGATAGCGCTCCTATTGAGCCTCCTGATGAGCTCTTCGGTCTTTCCCGAGAACATGCAGCCTGCGATGACCTCGATCCATCCGGTTCGTGCTTCGGGATTGCAGATGTTGCGCTCGATAAACATAGGGTGCTTTTGGTGCTTGGACCCAGGTTCGAACTGGGGACCCCTTCCTCTTCAGGGAAGTGCTCTACCAACTGAGCTATCCAAGCTTATTTGACCGACTTTTAGAACTGACCGAAACTGGATACGACTTCGCTGTTTCCCGTGATATCGTTCAATGAACCCTTGAGCGTCTCGACATACGGCTGTATGAGGTAATACGCTCCGAAAGACAATGCGATGATGGCCGCCCAGTACATGAACTTGGCTATCGCGGCGGTCCTCTGCGAACGCTGTATCTTTCGAAGTATTTCGGAGCTCTCCCGTGCAAGCTCGTAGGTCTTTTGGAGGAGGTCTCGCTCTTCAGGGGTCATGGGACTAGTATACTGAAAAAAGGCTCGAAAACAAGGCTATTGTGCCCTCGCCAGGAATCGAACCTGGATCTACTCGTTAGGAGTGAGCTATTCTATCCATTGAACTACGAAGGCGGCAAAAATGACTATAGCATACGAAAAGCCGCGCGACCAAAGGTCGCGCGGCCGATCCGTCTTACGCTATCGAGAGAAGCTCTTTGAGCACTTTCTCGTCATATCCGACGACGATGTCGCCGCCTACGTCGATGACCGGCACGCCCATCTGGCCTGACTTTTCGAGCATCTCTGCCCTCTTGGCCTGGTCGGATGCCACGTTATATTCCGTATACTCTACGTTGTTCTTCTTGAAGAAATCTTTTGCGGCGGCGCAGTACGTGCAGACCGGGGTCGAATATATCTCTACTTTTTTCATAATGCCCATTATACCATTAAAACTATCTGAAAAGGCTTAGGAGCTTCTCCCACCAGCTTATCTCCGCCACGGCCGCCGTCTGATCCGTATTCGAAGCCTCGTCCACGAGCACGACCATCTTTTCCCCCGCCCTCACGACGCCGAATCGGTCGCGTATCTCCCGTTCTTTGCCTTCAGGAGTGCCCAATGCGACTATCTGGCCGTTCAGGCTGTCCTCGCGGGTCTGGAGAGCCGAGAGCTCGGTCTCCATGCGCGCCGATATGTCGCGACTTTTTTCATATTTGGCATACACGTTCCAGACCCCTCGACCCAGAAAGAGGCACATGATCGCGAGAGCGGCGATCGCATAGCGCGAATGGAGGAGCCTTTTTATCCGGCGGCGTTCCTGGAATTCCCTCATGGTATACTTTATAGCATGTTACTTAACCCGAAGCATAGGAAGATCCTGAACATCGTCTGGGGGGCCATCGCGGTCCTCATCGTCGTATCGATGATCCTCCTCTACATCCCTTCTCTATACCGTTAGCGAGGAATGAAATGCCCCGCGCACGTACGTGCGCGGGGCATATTTATTAGATCAGCTCTTCCAATGACTGGCAGCCGCGGGATGAGGGATCTCTTCCCAGTCGTACCACACCGACGGCGGATGGTCGCCGGGACCGAACACCATCGGACCGACCTCGTCGGAGATGCGGGAATCGAGAGTGAAGTCGAACCGCTTCTCAACGGGCATTTCCGGAGCGATCTCCCGAATAAGGGCCCGAGCGTCTTTCGGATCGATGGCGACCCGGAAGTCGTCGACCTGGATGAAGAGCTCAAAGCGGAAGATTCTGCTCGGACCCCGCCTCTCCGATTCCACTTCGGCGAGAGCGCGCCTGAGCGTCTCAAGGAAGTCGTTGCCTTCCCATCTCCTTGCCGCGCCTTCGGGGCTCGACTGCTGACGGTACAGTTGAAAGACGATCCTGCCGTCCTGCGAGATCGAGCCCCGCTCCGTCAAAAACAAGAGCGCGGCACTGATGAGGTTGATGCGCTTTTCATGATACTGCCGGCGCGCTTCGAGCGCCGCGAGCGTGTGGTGCATATTAGTTTCCATAGTAAGAACAGGTTTAGTTTCGAACCTGATACTACCCTTATTTGAAAACCCGTCAAACCTATTCCCCCATCCGCATCATCTTCACGAACACCTCCTGCGGGATGTTTATGTCGCCTTGGCCGCGCTCGAGCATGCGCTTTTTACCCTCTTTCTGGATGTTCCAAAGCTTCTTCTTTCGCGAGATGTCGCCGCCCGACAGATGCGCGGTAACAGTCTTCTTCAAAGCCGCCTTCTGGCGCGACGCGAGGATGCGTCCGCCGGCCTTGCCTTGGATCTTGGTCACGAACATCTGCTTCGGCAGGATCTGCTCGAGCTTCTCGACGGCCATTTCGGCCTGCTCGTATGCCTTATTCGCCGCGACGATGCGCGTGAATGCTGGGATGACCTCCTCGCCGATCAAAATATCGAGACGCTGAACATCGGCGACTTTCATTCCCTTTTGCTCGTATGAAATAGACGCATATCCCGCAGTCACCGATTTAACGGTGTCAAAGAAATTGCGCATGAGCTCGCGCAAAGGCATAGAAACCGTGATCGCGGTCCTTTCCATCGATGCTCCGCCCCATGTATCCATGCTGTCGGCAGTGCCTTCATGCTCGAATATGATCTGCGTCAAGGCGCCGATGTATTGGTTCGGCGTTATGATCTTGAGCTCCACCCATGGCTCCTCTATGCGCGCGATCTCGCCTTCATCCGGGAAGAGCGGCGGCGAATATATAATGGTCTTTTTGCCGCTCTTGAGCGTCACTTCATACGTGATCGACGGCGTCGTGACGACAAGGGTCAAGTTGAATTCGCGGCGCAATCGCTCGGTGATGATCTCGAGATGCAACATGCCGAGGAATCCGCACCTGAAGCCGCGGCCGAGCGTGCCCGACGACTCTTCTTCGTACGTGAATGCCGAATCCGACAGCGACAGCCTGCCAAGCGATTGGCGCAGGAGCGTCAGATCGTCCTGGCTTTCAGGATATATAGACGCCCATACGACCGGCGATGGCCTCATATATCCCGCGAGCGGCGGCAATGCGCTTTTATCGAGCGTAATCGTGTCGCCGACCGATGCGATGCCCGGCTCTTTGACGCCCGTGACGATATATCCGATCTCTCCCGCGGAAAGCGAGTCGCGCGGAGTCTCGTCAGGCGAGAAGATGCCCACTTCGTTCGCTATGAACGTCTCGTTCGCGATGCGGAAGCGAAGGGTATCGCCCTTCTTCACCGAGCCGTCCATGACACGGGTATAGACCGTCACGCCGCGATGGTTCGAATACTGAAAATCGAAGACGAGGGAGCGAAAATCTTTCGGGGCGTTTTCAGCGCCCGTCTCTCCGCCGCGCGCGCCGATCTCCGTCTTCGGGGCAGGAACGCGCTTTATAAGCTCCTTTAAAAGCTCCGGTACGCCTTCGCCCGTCTTTCCTGACACGCCGAGGATGGAATCGAGAGGTATGTCCAAAAGCTGCGCGATCTCGAGCTTCACGTCGTCCGCGCGCGCGAGCGGCGAATCGATCTTGGACACTACAGGCACGATGACGAGACCTGATTCGCGCGCCATGTTCAGGGTCGTGAGCGTCTGCGCCTGAACGCCTTGTGTCGCGTCGACAAGGAGGATCGAACCCTCGACAGCCTTCAGAGCGCGAGAGACTTCATATGAAAAGTCGATATGCCCCGGCGTATCGATGAGGTTCATGACGTATTCGACACCGTCTACGACGTGGCGCATGCGCACCGGCTGCATCTTGATGGTGATGCCGCGCTCGCGCTCGAGCTCCATCGAATCGAGCACCTGCTCCTGCATCTTACGCTTCTCGATGGTGCCTGTGATCTCAAGCAGACGGTCGGCAAGCGTGGATTTGCCGTGGTCTATATGCGCGATTATGGAGAAATTTCGGATGCGGGAGATGTCCATAGCGAGAGTGTCGATAGAGGCCTGCGGCCCAGTGAGGCCAAAATATCATAGTTCGCGGGTTTTGACCAATTTTATCCTTATTTGAGGCCGTTCCTGGACTTGACAATATGGCTATTTTAGGTGTATAATATAGACAGATACTCATGAACTCTTACAAAAAGAACATCTACATCAAGCGTCAGGCAATGGCGGTTTTCACGGCAATGCTTACTGGTTACGGTGCGTCAATGGCGGCTCACACGTTTCTAAGCCTTGTCCTCCCTGAAAACCTCTCGTTCAGCCTCTCGCTCTTTGCGATGATCCCCTTCTACCTCGCGATGGTGAAAGTCACGTCGAGGGATAAGGCTCGCGCAGAGAAAGACGGGATCATTTAGGTCCCGAGACCCTCCAAACCCGCATCGCGCAAGCGCTCTGCGGGTTTTTTTGGCTTCATGGTATTCCACATGCCTTGGAGGGGTCTCGCACAGGCCGACGGGCCGAGCGGGAGCGCTGGCCCAGCAGGGCCAGACAGCGACCCCGACGAGGTATGTGGAATACTATGACGGCAACTGATCCAGGCTCGCCTTGTCTACTTTCCACACTTTGTGCGCGATCGCTTCGTGGATGTCTTTCATTTCGGGCGACTTCATGGCTTTGAGGACGATGACGATAGCGACGATGCCGATGAGCCCGGCGCAGAAACCCTGCATGAATACGCCGAAGAGCGTGGTGAGCCCGAATATATCGTCAAAGAGACCGAGCGACAGGTATGCCGCATATCCGCCGACGACGGACGCGCCGACGGAATGCCAGGCGGTCGTCATGACGGGCCGCGTGAAGCCGGGGAATTCCCGCGCAAATGATCGCCAGTGGAGCCAGAGATTGAGGAGTGCGCCGAGCGTGAACGCGAGCGGAAGCATCAGGACAGCGGAGTCGGCGGCGCCGTCGGTACGGAGGAGGGCTTGGACGAAGAGCGCGAACGACGGCGCCGCATGATACAGCTTTATCAAGCCGAATGCCATGCCTATGGTCGCCGCAGTCGCTATCATATTGATCAGAAGCGGCTTAGCGGTCTTGCCTTCGGCATAGAACGACCTCACGAACAGGAGCATGAGGCTCTGCCCGAACGATGATATGACGAACAATGCCAATGCTGCGGCGGTGAGCCTCGTATCCGACCAACTGAATTCGCCCGATCCAAGAACCACACGGACGATCTGCGCGCGCAGGACGACGAACAATACCGTGATCGGCATGGACCAGAATATGACGTGCTTGGCCGCCGATATCATCTTGCCCAAGAACGCCTCCCTCTCTTTCTGCGCCATTAGTTTCGCCAATACCGGGAATGCGGCGGATGAATAGCTCGCCCCGATGATGGAAAGAGGCACCGACTGCAGGTTCAATGCCAGGTTAAAGATAGAGATCGAACCGGCTCCCAGAAACGACGCGAGCGAGACTAAACCGAGGTTCGTAAGCTGCTGGGACGAGAGCGTTATCGTTCTCGGCACGGACAGTGCGGCCACGCGGCGGACTTTGGACCAGTCGAATCGCACCGACAATCGCGGGAAAAGCCCGTCTTTGATGACAAGCGGTATCTGTGTCAAAGACAGGAACAATGCGCCCAGGATGACGCCCAATGCGAGCCCCGCGACGCCCATATGCGGTAAAAAGAATACGATGCCGGCGATGATGCCTATGTTATAGAGCGGATACGAGACCGCATAGACCATGAACCTGTTCTGCATCTGGGTGATCGACGCGAAGAACGAGGAGAAGCCCAGGAGCACGGGCGAGAGGAGCAAGAGCCTCGACGTCGTCACGAGCGTATCCCCCAGCCCTTCGCCGAAGAGCTTCGGGAAAAGCATCCGATCGAGCCACGGCATCAGGAAGAACGCCGCGGCACATACCGCAAAGATCAGGACGAAGAACGCCGAGAAAAGGCTCTGGATAGATGTCTTCAATTCCCCTGCCGCGCCTCCCGCTTCCTTTTCCCTGCTTTCGATCAGGAACGGCACCAATATGGACGTCGAGACGAGCGAGGCGACGGCGACGAAGATGAAATCCGGCACGCGGAACGCCGCATAGTACACATCAAGCGCGGGCGAAGCGCCGAGTATATGTGCCAGGAGCCTGTCGCGGACGAGCGCGAATACCAGGGACGCGGCAGACGATATGGCAAGCAGATAAGCGGCCTCATGGAGACCGCTTATCTCGCGACCGACGAATGAAAGTATCCTTTTGACCATACCGGCCTATTATTCCCTACTGCTTAACCGGCAGATTCGGCTGATTGACCGCGTTCGACGCAGGAACCGGCGACTTGCCCGCTTCAAGGGCGGCGATCGCGCTCTTCACTTCCTGGCTGTCAGGATTCGATGCGGCGAGGTCCTGGAACTCTTGGAGCGACTTGTCTTTGGCGCCGGTCAGATAGTAAGAGAGACCGAGGAAGTACTTCGCATTCGCGTACTGCGGATTCAAGGCCACCGCGCGCTCGAGCGCGAGGGTCGAGTTCTGATAATCCCTCTTGCTGTAGTAGAGAAGGCCGAGCTGGAAGAATATGCCCGGATCCGACGGCGAGAGCGTGGCGACCGCTGAAACGGACTTGATCGCTTCGTCCACGTCGTTCTCCGAGATCTGGATCTGCGAGAGGAGGTATATCGCGTCGGCGTAGTCGTTCTTGAGCTTCAGCGCCTCGTCGATATCCGCTTTTGCAGCGTCGTTGTCTTTCTTAGCGACTTCGAGGCGGGCCATAACGAGATACACCTCGGGACTCTGCGGATTGAGAGCGAGCGCCTGCTCATATGCCTTTTTAGCATTGTCGTACGCGCCTTCGATGTTGAGCGGTACGACCGCCTCGAATACGCGGCCGAGCGTCATATAATTCCTATAATCCGTAGGATCAGCCGCGACCGCCGCCTGCGCCGCCTGGATAGCGGTGCCGAGGAGGCTCTGGAATTTCGACTGCGCTTCGGTCTGGCTTATCTTGGTATCGTTGAAGAGGTTGTTGAGCCGGGCAAGATAGATCTCGGAGACGGACTGGTAATAAAGAGGCGCCGGAGAGAGCGAGATCGCGTTCAATATATCAGCCTCGCCTTTGTCGAGGTCGCCCGAGGCGTTAAGGGCGACGACCCCCTTCTGGTAATAAACGCTCGAGAGGCTCTTGACGGCGACGAAGTAGCCGAACGACACGGCGCCGATGAGGGCGAGTACCGAGACGAGCACTGATACAAAGGATGCGGCCGGCCTGCCGATGATCGAGAAGTGGCTCGACGCGAGAGCCTTGTCTTCCCGGAGCGCCGCGACGAAGAGGCCCGACATGCCGAGGGTCAATATCCAGAGGGCGTTCGAAGGCACGTACGTGACCGAGAAGACCCAAAGATACGCGCTCGCGAACAAGGACGAGAGGACGAGATAGCGCGAGAACGGAGAGGTTCCTTCTTTGAGGAGCGCTTTTATCGCCGTCCAGACGAAGAGGCCGACGAAGAAGAGCGCTGCGAGGATGCCGAGTATGCCGGTCGTCGTCGCCAGGCTCGGTATGAATCCGATGCCGTAGTTGAAATCGGTGTTCCAGAAGAGCGTGCCGTTGATGCCGACAGGCTTGTTCATGAGCCATTCCGAAGCGAATCGATTGGGGCCGGTGCCGAGGACGGGATTATCTTTGAGAGCAGATTCGGTGATATCCAAGGTCGCCGACCACGACGGACGCACTTCTACCTGCGACGTGCCGAGGGTATTCGCGATGAGCGAACTTATCCTGCCGCCGAAGAAGATGAATATGACCGCGATGACGAGCGTGATAAGAGCGTGATACGGGATGCGCGCGCCGATATTGCCCCGCGAGGCGCCGTCAGATCGCTTACCGTAAGAAAGCTCGTATATGAAGAACACGAGTGAGAGCGCCGCGAGAGCGACCCAGACCGGCGAGAAGTTGACCACGACGAGCATGACGAGCGAGAGCACGAAGACGGCATAGACCAGGATCTTAAGCAGGCGCGAGAGCGCCGTCCTTTCAAGCGTTATGAGCGAAAGGACGGCGCCGAGGCCGAAGAATATGCCGACATCGTTCCACTTGCCTATGAAGTTCGCCGTAACGTCGGTGAAGACACCGAACGAGAGAACATCGGCGCCGCCGATGAAGCGGACGGCATGGAACAGCCCGGCGACGAGAAACGCTACGAAGAGCGTCATATACGAATAGAAGACCTGCTTTTCCGACTTCGTGACCAGAGAGATGAGGACGAAGAGGAAAAGGGACGGCAGGAAGAATGCGAGAGTGCCGAGCTCGAACGATGTGCCGGCAAGCGACGACGCCTGATTAGCCGATGCGAGAGCCGAGACCGTGTAGACGAGGCCGAGGATGCCCGCGCCGGCATAGAGCCAGGTCTTCGGCCACGAGAACGATCCGTCTTTCAATCGAGCGATGAGCCAGACGACGAGCGCCGCCGTTATGCCGAAAAGGATGACCGCCGATTTGCCAGTTTGGAGAGGGACGGAGATCGAGGGGATAAAGAAGAGCGGAGCGAAGAAAAGCGTCGCCTGAAGCGCGTAGAACGCTACCCTGTCGAGCTTCGATGAAGCGGTCGGTGTCATAGTCTTTGTCTCAATGAAAATGATCGGATAATGCCGGCAAAACGGCCGAAAAGCCTTTGATGCGAGGTTCATTATATAAAATCGCTTTCTGCCCTACAACGCTTACAGGGCTTGGCTTTTGGGCATAATCAGTGTATAATTTGTTGGCCTGTACCGGACGGCCGCTAGGGGGCTTAGGCATCCTAGAGGAAAGTCCGAACACATCCGTCGCAAGGCGGAGCACGGTAGCGGGTAACGCCCGCCGGGAGTAATCCTAGAGATGCGAACAGAGACGAGTCCGGCCGGTCGAATAGACTGGCCGGGGTGAAACGGCAAAATTCTTACCTATGTGCAAGGCCGCGCCGGTCGCAAGACCGGAGAGCCGCTTGAGGCCGATGGCGACATCGGTCCCAGATAAATGGCCGTCGACAACAGAATTCGGCTTATAGGTACAGCAGCATGGAAAATCCCGCCTACAGGCGGGATTTTTCTTTTGCTCGTATCGAGCTCCGCCCTATTTCTTGTGCCCCGAGTCCACTTCGTAGTTCGTGTTCTGAGCTTCGAAGAAGTTCACGAGCTCGAATACGTCGGTCGACGTCGCCATCCACTTGGCAGGGTTCGTAGCGTTGTAATACTTCGGCAAGCCGAGCTCTTCGAGGCGCCGGTCGCAGACGTACATGACGTACTGGTTCACGTAGTCGGCGTTGAGGCCGAGGATGCCGTTCGGGAAGAGATCCTTGTTGTAATTGACTTCGAGGTTCACGCCTTCGATGATGATGTCGCGGATCTCGGTCGCGAATTCCTCGGTCAAAAGCTCGGCGTTCTCTTCGAGGATATGATGCACGAGGTTCATGCCGAACTTGAGGTGCAGCGATTCGTCGCGGATGACCCAGTTGATCATAGAGCCGAAGTTTCGGAGCTGGTTTCTCTGCCTAAATGACAGTGCCACCATAAAGCCTGAATAGAACCAGATGCCTTCCATCACGATATTCGTCGCGACGAGGTTCCTGATGAAGTCTTTCTTGCCGTCAGGCGTCGAGATATCGAGCGTCTCGTCCATCATACGCTTCATATACTTGGTGATGAAGGCTTCTTTCGCCTGCATCGAAGGCACTTCGAGATGGACGTTGTAGATTTTCTCCCTATCGAACGGGAACGTTTCGAGCACGTACTCGAACGCCACGCAGTGGTTCGCCTCCTCCCACATCTGCTTTGCCAGATAAAGATGGCATTCAGGAGACTTGAGGTAGGGATAGATGCCGAGAGCGATCGAGCGATTCACGATCAGTTCCGCAGGGTTGAAGAACGCCATGAGGAATTTGACTGCATGCCTCTCGTCTTCGGTCATCTTCGCCCAGTCGTCGAGGTCTTCCTTAAGAGCTATCTCGTGCGGGAACCAGGTGTTACGGACTGCCTGGTTATAGAGGTCGTACGCCCATTTGTAGCGGAGCGGATGCAGGTTCACGTCCTCCGGCGATGCTTTTCCGATAAGTGCCATGATGGTAAGTGATTAAGGGAATCTAATTGACGGGCCTAATAATAAACCAGGACTCCTCGTAAGGGAAGCAAAAGCCCTTTTCCAAACGCCATGCGAGCGCGACTGGCACGAACACGAGCAATTTCTTAGCAAAGAAACCGCGTGCGTTTGGAAAAGGGCTTTTACGGACCGGCTACTGGCAGCTGTCGCAGAGATTCTCTTCCGAAGGATCGGAAGGAGCAAAGATTCTGCGGCCATTCACGATCTTGAAGGACAGCGCGGCCTTTGCGGAAGAGCCCTCCTCGCCTTGAGCGGCCGGCATGGCAGCCGCAAGGTCGGAGAGAGATCGGTAGCCTTGGGCCGCGGCGCGGGGCGTTTCGGGCGCAGAAACGGCCTCTGCCGCCTTCTCGGCCCTGGCGGCCGGAGCCGGAGCTACGGGAGCGGCCGCGAACGAGACCTGCTTCGGAGCGGCGAACGATACCGGAGCGGCCATCGGAGCAGCTGGCTCTGCCTTCGGAAGGCTCCACGACACCGCCGCCTTCGGGGCAGGCGGAGCCATGACGACGACAGGCTCTGCCGTGCGAAGGGGGGCCGGCTCGACTATTTCGAGAGATTTCTGGAGAGGGGCCTCGAACGGGGCTTTCTTGTCGGCAACGGTAGACGAGAGCGTCGAGGCGACGGCGGCAAAGCCTTTCTTGCCCATGACTTCGGCCTTATTCACGCGGACCGTGGATTGCTCTGCCGTATGGCGCGGCTTCATATGGAGATAATAGGTGGTCTTCACTCCCTTCTCCCATGCGGCGGTATATATCTTCATCGTCTCTTCAACGTCGCGGGTCTCGAGATACATGTTTCGCGAGATAGCCTGGTCTATCCACTTCTGCGCGCGAGCGGCGACTTCGATGAATGCGAGCGGCGACGTGGTGAACGAAGTCTTATATACGTCTTTGATGTGCTGCGGGATGCCGTCGATGTTGGCGATGTCGCCCTGGCTTTCGATGATCTGGCTGCGGACCTTCTCCCATATGCCCATGTTCTTGAGGTCCTTCACGAGGTTATGGTTGATATCCATGTACTTGCCCGATATCTTATTGCGCGAGAATACCTGCGCGAAGCGAGGGTCCATGCCGGGCGTCGTGCCAGCGACGAGGCCGATGTTCGCATTCGGAGCGACGGCCATGAGGGTCGCGTTTCGCATACCGCGCTTAACTTTCTGTCGGAGGAGGTCCCAGTTGAGGCCCTTGTGTCGAGATTCTTTCGACACGGTCACCGGTCGGCCGCGGTCCTCTTCGAGAGCCCTAATAGTGTCCACGGGCACCATGCCCTGCGCCCATCGCGAGCCGGCGAAATTGTTGTACGCGCCGCGCGTTTGGGCAAGGTTCGTCGATTCGTCTATAGCCATGTATGAGACGAATTCGAATATGCGGTCGGCGAAATCCCATGCGTGCTCGGAATCGTACGAGAGGCCAAGCTTCTCGAATACGTCGGCGAGACCCATGACGCCGAGGCCGATGGCGCGGTTCTCTTTGTCCGATCGGACGGCTTCAGGGATCGGAAGCTTGTTGATGTCTATGAGGTTGTCGAGCTGGCGAACGGCGAGGCGGACAGAGTCTTCGAGCTTCGCCCAATTGACTTCCTTATTCGATACGTGAACGGCGAGGTTGACGGAGATGAGGTTACAGACGGCGACGTTGTCTTTGTCCTGCGGGAGGCAGATCTCCGTGCAGAGGTTCGACATATGGATCGTGCCGGTGTTGTTATTCAAAGCGCGGAGGTTGATAGGGTCCTTCCACGTGATCCATGGGTGCGACGTAGACTGAAGAGATGTCAGTATCTGGCGCCACTGCTCGGATGCAGGAACCTTCTTCCAGATGCGGAGCTCTCCCCTCTCGGCTTTTGCGCAATATTCTTTATATTTAGCCGAGAAAGCCGCGCCGTAGAGCTCGTTCAATTCAGGGGCGTCGGCAGGGTCAAACATATACCAGTCCTGGCCCGAAATGACGCGCTTCATGAATTCGTCGCTCAAGAAAGCCGCCGTATTGGCCGTCCTCATACGGAGATAGTCGTCGCCGGCATTGTGCTTCCAGTCTATGAAATCAGGGAAATCGAGGTGCCAGTTCTCCATATAGAAACAGAGAGCGCCCTTTTTCTTACCGCCGCGCTGGATAGCGCGGATGGCGGTATCAATGATCTTGGCGAACGGCGTCGGGCCGGTAGACGCTCCGCCGAAATTGGATTTGAGCGGCGAGCCCGACGCGCGGAGCTTGGTGATCGACGCGCCGATGCCGCCGGAGCCTTTCGAGAGGAGCATGACATCGGCGACCGACTTCGCGATATGCGACATATCGTCGTGGATCTCGAGGAGGAAGCAATTCGCGAGCGAAGGGCGATTCGTGCCCGCGGCAACGTTCGTCGAACCGCCGGCGATGAATTCGTGCTTCGACATCTTGTCATAGAACTTGATCGCCCATTCGGTCGGGTTCTCCTCGTTATAAGCAAGACCCATGCCGATGCGCATGAAGAGATACTGCGGGGTCTCGGTCGGCTCCTGCTTGAGATTCCTGATCGAGTAGCGGTTCATGAGACCGTCGAGGCCCGAATAGAGGAAGAGATCGTCGCGCGACATGTCGAGAGCGGCGGCAAGCTTCTCGAGATCGTACTTCGCGATCATGTCAGGGTGGAGGCGATTCTCCGCCACGCCTTTTTTCACGTACTCCGGAAAGCCGGAGCGGTGCTTTTCCATCAATTCAGATGCGTTTTCGGTGTCATAGTCGCCTAAGACCTTCTTATATACGGTCTTGAGCAAGAGACGAGTCGCTACTTTGTCGAAATCGGTGTCGTACTGGATGTTCTGGATGGCCGCGTTGATAGTGGCTTTGTCCAATTCCTCGGTAGTCATGCCATCATACATGGTGAGGCGCGTATCAGTCGCGATCTGGGTCACCATCGATATCGGATCGGAGAGACCTGTAGCGGCGCGCTCGATCGAACGGTTGATCTTGTCTGCGTTGAAGAGATGCTTCGTGCCGTCTCTCTTGGTGATGAAGATGTTCATGACGCGGAAGTTGATAATGGTTGAGGGATGGCTGATAAAAAATTTAACGCTGATTTATTTTACACGAGCCGATAGGCGAAAAGTTGTGGAATAGAACTTAGAGAACGGCAGGCGCCCTCTGTCAAAACAAGATTTTAAGGACGCTCGTAAAAGCGCTTAAATATGTGCGATTTTAAGATCCGTCCTCGGGCGTCTTTTTGAAATCCGGAAGGGAGCCGAACGAGAAAAATAAAAATCAAGAAAAAATGAAGAGACTTTCGGCATTTCCCGACGGGAAACAGATTACCGATGCGCCGAGAGATTTATTTTATCTCCGGCTTTTACACCAAGCTCTGACAAAGCGCCGGCAGAGAGCTCGATCACATACTGCGCAGGCTTCGGAGGAAAGAAAGCTTTCGGATACGTCTTCGGAGAGACGTTCGACTCGAACGAGACGACGCGAAGATCGGCATCGAGCCACAACATGTCTATCGAAAAGAGCATGTCTTTCATCCAAAATCCGAGATACGAAGGCTCGTCGAACGGAAACAGCATTGCCTGGTCTTTTTCGAGGCCTTTTCGGTCGCCGAGACCGAGATCCTTGAGCTCCTCCGTGTCCGCGACGAGAGCATCGAACGCTTTCCCTCCTATCGTCACTTCTGCATGGGGATATCTTTCGTCGGAGAGCGCGGTTGCATGCGTGCTCGTTGCGGTCGTCGTAGCCGAAGAGATCTTTTCCGACGGATGCCCGCGCAGTGCGACACCTCCGACGATCGCCGCGACGGCGACCGCTATGGTGATGAAAAAGCTTGTCATGAGATTTGAAGACGATATTACGAGAGAAGCGACGCGAGAGCGCTCTTCAAGACTTCCGGATTCGCGGATCCTTTCGATTTTTTCATACCCTGTCCGATGAGGAACTGCAGCGATGCCTGCTTGCCCTTCTTGAAATCTTCCGCCACAGCCGGATTTTCAGCGATCACTTCCTCGGCGATCTTTTTTACCGCGCCTTCGTCGGATTTCTGGCCGAGATTATTTTCGGCGGCGATCGCCTCGGGCTCTCCGCCCTTTTCGAACATGATGGCGAGGATGTCTTTCGCTCCGCGCGAGGAAACGGACTTGGAATCGATCATAGCTACGAGTTTCGCGAACTCTTTAGGGCCGAACGGCAGTGTAGAGATTCGCTCTTCCCGACCTTCGCCGTATTTCTTCTTTATAAGGCCCAGGATATCGGTGGAAATATAGTTGGAGGCCGTCAAAATGGCCTCTTTCTTACCGAAACCGACGGTAGAGGCTTCGAAGAAAGACCCGACGAGAGGCGACGACACATATATATGTATATCAGTAGGCTTCAGACCGATCGCCGCATAGCGCTCGCGCTTCTCCCACGGCAGCTCGGGCATAGTGTCGCGGAGATTCTTCAGGGAAAATTCAGGTATCTCCGATATCTTGAGCTTCGGCAGGTCAGGATCCGGGAAATAGCGATAGTCGTGAGAGTCCTCTTTCTTGCGCTGGCTGAACGTCTTGCCTTTATTGTCGTCCCAGCCGCGGGTCTCCTGCTCGATCTTGCCTCCCGATTCGATGACCTCGATGTGTCGCGCGACTTCGTACGCGATCGCTTTTTCGGCGGCTTTGAACGAATTGAGGTTCTTCACTTCAACTTTCGTGCCGAATTTTCGCGCGGCGGTGTCTTCTTCCGTGGCGATAGAGATGTTCGCCTCGACGCGCATCTCTCCTTTTTCCATGTTCGCTTCGGATACGCCGAGCGTGCGAAGCAAAAGCTGGAGCTCGCGGCCGAAATCTCCCGCCTCTTCAGCAGAATGGATGACCGGCTCGGTGACAAGCTCCATCAAAGGCACGCCCGCGCGATTGAAATCCACGAGCGAGTAGTCGCTCTGCCCGTTCTCGCTGTCATGGACCGACGACGCGGTGTCTTCTTCCAGGTGCACGCGGGTTATCTCTACGTCGCCGAGCCTGCCGCCCTTCACGAGCGGATATTTATATTGGGAAAGCTGATAGCCCTTCGGGATATCGGGATAGAAATAGTTCTTGCGGTCGAATTCGGTGAAGTCCGCGAGCTCTGCGCCCAATGCGACTCCGACACGGAGGACGTGCTCGACCGCCTTCTTGTTTATGACCGGAAGCGTGCCCGGATGTCCCATACAGATCGGACAGACGTTCGCATTCGGGGCGCTGTTGAACGGGTCGTTCTTGGAGTCGCAGAACATCTTGGTCGCGGTCTTGAGCTCCGCGTGGATCTCGAGACCGATCGTAGGAATATAGGTCTTCATCGCGAAATCCATACTAGCAAAGAGACCCTATTCGCACAAAGAAACCGGACTTTTCTAAGACATTCCAAAATGCCATTGACATTTGGATATATATTTGATATACTTATATCATAAACGCTCTCTACAACAACCATCCAAACCGCATATGAAAGACGATTCCCTGTTCGCGAAGGGCAAGCGATTTGCCCGGCGCGTCATGAAGCGCTGCAAGAGATTCCGAAACGAGCTGTATTTTCGCAGGCGCGGGGTGCGAGACAACATACCCCACATCGAAGGCGACTGTCCGAGCCTGTGCAACAGAGGCACGATCTCCTTCGGGAAGAACTGCGCCATCTGGTCCTCGTCGAGAGACCGGACCGTCCTCTACGTGAACGAAGGCGGCAGGCTGATCATAGGCGAGGGCGTCTATATCAACCAAGGCGCTCTGATCCACGTCGAGACCGGCTGCGAAGTCGTGATCGAGTCTCATGCAAAGCTCGGCAACGAATCGGTGCTCTTCACGTCGGATTATCATCCCGTGTTCCCGGGCGCGCCGGTGAAGAAAGGGAACATCCGCCTGAAGAGGAACTGCTGGATCGGGTTCCGGGCTTTCGTCCGCCACGGCGTCACCGTCGGGGAGAACTCCATCGTCGGAGCGATGGCTCTGGCGGTGAAGGACGTGCCCGACAACGCGATAGCGGGCGGAAACCCCGCCAAGGTCGTCAGCGAGATAATCCCTGCCCCGGCGCCGGGATGGATCAGACCCTAAGCGCCGCCAAGCGCGAACGAACCGATAGGATTGCTCCTATCGGTTTTTTTATATGCGCGAGCGCGCTATTCCTGCCGCAAAGTCTTCACCAATCCGTCTTTCAGAGCTTTCACCTGCTCGTCGTTTATGACCGAAACGTACAGGACTTCGGGATTAAGCTTCTTCGCTTCCTTCACTTTCTTCGAGAGGGCGGCTTCGTCTACGAGATCGGTCTTAGTGAGGAGGATGATCTCGCGCTTCTTCGCCAATTCGTCTGAATAGTTCTCGAGCTCGGCGCGAATGGTCTTGTATGCCGCCGCGATGTCTTCGTTTTCGAGCGATATGCAGTGCAGGACCATCTTCGTGCGCGATATGTGGCGCAGGAATTTGTCGCCGAGACCCTTTCCTTCCGACGCGCCTTCGATGAGGCCGGGGATGTCGGCGAGGATGAATCCGTACATGTCGCCGAGGGCCGGCTCGAGCGTGGTGAATTGATACGAAGCCACTTTCGATTTCGCGTTCGTGAGCGCGTTCAAGAGCGACGACTTGCCCGCATTCGGGAA
Source organism: Candidatus Paceibacterota bacterium (assembly GCA_035546035.1). Classification (NCBI taxonomy): domain Bacteria; kingdom Bacillati; phylum Minisyncoccota; species Minisyncoccota bacterium. The sequence continues at coordinate 55,181 of DASZXC010000003.1, read as the reverse complement.
CCCGACGAAGCCGGCGTCCACGATGAGCTTCAGGACGACATGGAAATCAGCTTCCTCGCCCGTTCGGCCTTCGGTCGTCTGGGTCGGCCTCTGATTGGTCGAAGCCTTGAAGTGCTCGTTGCCCAGGCCGTAGCGGCCGCCTTTCAAGACGAGCGCGCGCTCGCCTTCCTTCAAAAGCTCGAACGATTGCTCGGTGTCCTTGTTATAGACGACGGAACCGACGGGCAGCTTGAGGATCAGATCCTCGCCCGCGCGGCCTTCCATTCCCTTCTTGTCGCCGTCTTTGCCGTCTTCGGCTTCAAAAAGCTTCACGTTTCGGTACGAGTTCAAAATGCCGATATCGCGGACAGCCTCGACGTACACGTCGCCTCCCTTGCCGCCGTTGCCGCCTGCGGGACCCATGAACTCCTTGCCTTTCTCATGGAGCCAGCGCTCGACGCCGCTTCCGCCTTTGCCCGCCTTTACGTGAAATTCTACTTCGTCTACGAATGCCATAGGGTGTCACCTTACCTTAAAAGAGGTGCGCAATCCAGTTAACGACGGCCAGGATAAGGGCGCCGACGAATGCGGCCGTGAACGTGGCGACTGAGAATCCGGCGACGAACGAGCCGACGAACCAGAGCAAGAGGCTGTTCACGACGAGCCCGAAGAGGCCGAGGGTGACGATATTTATAGGCAGCGTCACGATGCCGACGATCGGTTTGACGACGAGATTCAAGAGACCGAATATGGCGGCCGCGATAAGCGCCGGGTATATGCCCGCGACGGCGATGCCGGGGACAAGATGCGGCAAAGCCATGATCGCACCGGCAACGAGCAAAAATCTGAGGATGATTTTCATGAAAAAAGTATAGCATGTATAATGGTGCCCTATTACCTTTAGGCACAGAGCATCATGATCAAAGAAGTCAGGGCGCGGGAGATACTGGATTCGCGGGGCAATCCGACGGTAGAGGTCGATATCACATTGAAAGACGGCTCATTCGGACGGGCCGCAGTGCCATCGGGCGCATCCACTGGTTCGCACGAAGCGGTCGAGCTCCGCGACGGCGACAAAGAGCGCTATGGCGGCAAAGGCACGGCCAATGCAGTCGCGAACGTGAACGGTCCTATCGCAAAGGCGATCACCAGCAAGAAATTCGACCAGGCATCGCTCGACAAGGCGCTCATCGCCCTCGACGGCACGCCAAATAAAGGCAAGCTCGGCGCAAATGCCATCCTCGGCGTATCGATGGCTTTCTCTCATGCCATGGCCAAGTCGCAGAAAATCCCTCTCTATCAGTATTTCAAGGACATCAGCGGCACCAAGGACAAGATGCGCCTCCCTGTTCCTTTGATGAACGTGCTCAACGGCGGCAAGCATGCTGAAAATTCAACTGACCTCCAGGAATTCATGATCGTGCCTCTCAGCGCCCCTTCGTTCAAGGAAGCCCTGCGCTATGGCGCCGAGGTTTTCCATGCTCTCAAGAAGATCCTCTCTGCGAAGAAGCTCAATACATCTGTCGGTGACGAAGGCGGCTATGCTCCTTCGCTCCCGAATAACGAAGCGGCGATCGAAACCATCATCGAGGCGATCAAGAAGGCCGGCTATACCCCAGGCATCGACATCGCTATCGCCATCGATGCGGCAGCGACTGAAATATACGAGCCGGGCGCAGGCGGCAAGCCAGGAATCTATAACCTGAAGACCGAGAACAAGAAGCTCTCGTCGAAAGAGATGGTCGAACACTATGCGAGCTGGTGCAAGAAATACCCTATCGTTTCGATCGAGGACGGCCTCGCCGAGGACGACTGGGCCGGCTATGAATTGATGACCAAGAAACTGGGCGCCAAGGTCCAGATCGTAGGTGACGATCTTTTCGTCACCAACGTCGAGCGCCTCGCCATGGGCATCAAGAAGAAGACGGGCAACTCTATTTTGATCAAGCTCAACCAGATCGGCACCGTGACCGAAACCATCGAAGCCATCAAGATGGCGCGCAAGGCAGGCTACACGTCGATCATATCGCATCGCTCAGGCGAGACCGAGGACACGACTATCGCGGACTTCGTCGTCGGCCTCGCGACCGGGCAGATCAAGACCGGCTCGGCATCGCGCACCGATCGCATCGCGAAATACAACCAGCTCCTCCGCATCGAGGAAGCTCTGGGCGATAAGGCGACGTATCCAGGCAAAGCTGCGTTCAAGGCGTAGATCCTGCCGCGATCTCTCCGATGAAAAAGCCGCCCTGGAAAACCGGGGCGGCTTTATGCGCGGAGCGGACTTATTCCGCGCGAGCGAGACCGAGCATGGACGCGACTCCATACGGCATAACAAGGTCGAAGACCTCCGCGAGCTTCCGCCCGCCGACGATTTTTGTCCGGCGGTTGGTGACCTCGATGAGCTCCGTTACGGCGGCCGGAACGCCGAGCAGATCTTGGTGCGTGCAACAGCGAATGCAGACCTTGCCCTTGGCGGCGCAGTCGCAATCGCACGCGTCGAGCCCGTTGCGGAGATCCGCCTGGAGAACGGGAAGCTGGCCTTCGAAGACGAAACCCGTGTGACGGAGACGCTTACCGCCGCGTTCCGGAATGACCTCGATCAGCTCGATGCCGCGACGCTCCGACTCCTGGAGCTCGTGCGCGTCGTCGGCATCCATGCCCCTGCCGAGGAACCGCCAGTCGTGTTCCGCGTGTTCGGGCTGTTTCCGGTCATCCACATCGACGTAGCCGCTGAGTACGCTACCTGTTCCTGACGTATTCTTTTTTACTGACATACCAAATCCTTTTGTTAAAGGTTTATGTTTCTGAGTGTGCTCGTTACCTCAAATACCCTACAACTGCCGAGGGACTCGGTCAAGGACTCGCGGTGCACAACTTTTTGTACAATAGAGGCTCTCTTAAACGCATGAAAAACCCTATGAAAACCTTCGCTCAAACCGCGCTCATCGTCCTCGACGGCTGGGGCCATCGGGAAGATCCGGAAGACAACGCCGTGTCGGCGGCAAAAAAGCCTTTTTTCGATAAGATCTGGCGCGAATATCCTCATACCCTGCTCGAAGCGTCCGGCCTTCACGTAGGCCTGCCGCGCGGACAGATGGGAAACAGCGAGATCGGCCACACCACGATCGGCGCAGGCACGGTCATAGACACCGACCTCGTGCGCATAAAGAAATCCATCGAGAGCGGCGAATTCGCGCGCATCCCGGCATTCAAAAAGCTCTTCGACCACGTCAAAAAGAATGGTTCGACGCTCCATGCTAAGGGCCTCATCGGTAACGGCGGCGTGCATGCCCATCAGGACCACCTTGTCGCATTCGTCCAGGCGGCAAAAGACGCCGGCATCCGCCAAGTCGCCATCCACGCATACACCGACGGCCGCGACACTCCGCCGCAGAGCTCGGCGCAATTCCTCCGCGAACTCGAATCCGATCTAGAGAAGATCGGTATCGGATTCATCGCCACGGCGACGGGCCGCTTCTATGCTATGGACCGCGACAATAATTGGGACCGCGTGAAAAAAGCCGAGGAAGCACTCTTCGAATGCAAGGGAAACGTCTGCGAGCCAGGCGAGATCCCGTCGGAAGTCATATCGCGCCTCCATGCGAAAGGGGCACTCGACGAGCACCTCGAACCCGTCGTGTTTTTGGACAAAAGCGGCAAGAGCTATCCGATACGGTCCGGCGATGCGGCATTCTTTTTCAATTTCCGCGCCGATCGCGCCCGCCAGATATCGAAAAAGACGATCGAGCGCGCCGCAAAAGAAAATATCGCCTTCGCGACGCTGACGGAATATGACAAGACGTTCGGGTGCGAAGTCGCTTTCCCTCCCCGAATCATAGAGACGACGCTCGCGAAAGAGATTTCGGCGGCGGGCATGACCCAAGCGCACATAGCAGAGACGGAAAAGTTCCCTCACGCGACCTATTTCATGAACGGCGGCGTCGAAAAGCCGTATCCGGGCGAAAGACATCTCCTCCTGGAAAGCCGCAAGGACGTGAAGACCCACGATCAAGCGCCCGAAATGCGCGCCGAAGCGATCGCAGACAAGGCGATCGAAGAGATCGAAGCGGGAGCGAATTTCATATTCATCAATTTCGCCAATCCCGACATGGTCGGCCATACCGCGAACGTCGCGGCCATCGTAAAAGCTGTGGAAACCGTAGACGCTCAATTGAAACGCGTCGTGGAAGCTCTGGTAAAACGAGGCGGCGTCGCATTCGTCACTGCGGACCATGGTAATGCGGAGCTCAACATCGACCCGGCGACCGGAGAAAAGCATACCGCACATACGATCAATCCCGTACCTGCCATCATCACGAGCGCTGCGGTAAAATTCACCAAAAGACAGCTCGCACATGCGCCGCAGGGCGTCACGGGCGGCCTTGCCGACATAGCGCCGACCATGCTCGCGCTTTTAGGCATCAAAAAACCTGCCGTCATGACAGGCGCGAACCTTGTATCCTAGTTATATTCTTCCCTATTCTTGAGCCAGGAACCGACCCAGACCAGAAGAGCGAATATGCCGGCGCCGATGAGTATCTCGCGGGTATAGATTTTCGCCGTATCGAAATATGAAATAAAGACGTCGCCGAAGAAATAGCCGCCGAGGACGAAGAGCGACGTCCAGACGGCGGAATTGACGATATTGAGGAGGACGAATTTCTTGGTCGGAAGCTCGCTCGTTCCGAGTGCGAAGAGCGTCGGGATGCGGAGGCCGTAGAGGAAGCGGTAGCCGAATAGGATCTTGTTCTGATGGTTGTGGATGAGGTCGTGGACCTTCTCCGCGCGCTTCCTCCAGTGCCTTCGGTGGCGCTTCTCGAGGAATGCGGTGCCTTTCTGCCTTCCTACGAAGAAAAAGAACTGGTCGCCGAGGAACGTCGCCGCGAACGCCACGGCCAAAACCGCGGGAAGAGGCAAGAACTCGAGGCTCGCCAGGATCCCGGCGGCGATGACGACGATCTCGCCTTCAAAGAAGGTACCGAGAAAGACGGCGACAAGACCGTATTGAGCAAGGATTACTTCAAGCATAAGGGCTCGATCGTTTCGGTTATCTCTTCGCTACCCAGCCGTCTTTCAGGTATGAATCGAGCTTCTTCCATTTTACCTCTTTTTCCTCCCCGCCCCTGGTGATAACTATTTTGTCGTTTCGGCCCATTCTGTCGGCGGAAGCTGCCGACTTCGCGCCGTCGGCGCCCAGAATGCCCTTTGCGTCGGCTTCGACGGCGTTGAGAGGCTTCATATCTACCGTAACCGCGCCAGTTATCTGTCCGATATTCTTTGCCAGATTCATGACCTGGGCGTTTATGGACATCTGCATGGATTTAAAGAGCGCGAGGCCTTCCCTCTTGTACTCGACCAACGGATCGCGTTGGCCATAGGCGCGGAGATTGACCGACGAGCGGAGATATTCCATGGCCTCGAGATGCTCGACCCAGAACATGTCTATGCACTGGAGGAAAAGCCTGCGAAGAGCGGCGGCGAATCCTGCATCGCTCATCTCCGATCGCTTGGCTTTGACGAAATCGGCAAGTTTTTTGCCCTCTTCATCGTTCTCGTCTATGAGAGCGGTGAATTCGGCGATGGCTTCGCCATCTGTGCCAATCAGCATCTTCCTCCTGCGGTCGTATATGGTCTTTCGATGGAGGTTCATGACGTCGTCATATTCGAGGACGTGCTTTCGGGCGTCGAAGTTGAAACCTTCGATGCGGGTCTGCGCCGTTTCGAGCGACCTCGTTATCATGCGGTTCTCGACAGGCTCGTCTTCGGGAATGCCGAATCGGCCCATCATGCGCTTGACCATGTCGGTCGCGAAGACGCGCATGAGCGTGTCTTCGAGCGATACGAAGAATTGCGTCTCGCCCTGGTCGCCCTGGCGGCCGGAACGTCCGCGGAGCTGGTTGTCTATGCGCCGGGCTTCGTGCCTTTCCGTGCCGAGGACGAACAAGCCGCCCACCGCGCGCACTTTGTCGCCGTCTTCTTTGGACGCGAGCGCGCCGCCCAGCTTGATGTCCACGCCGCGGCCCGCCATGTTCGTCGCGATAGTGACGGCGCTGAAACTTCCGGCCTGGGCGATGATCTCGCCTTCCCTTTCATGGTTCTTGGCGTTGAGGATCTCGTGCTTGATGCCTTCGCGCTTCAGATAGTCTGAAAGCGTCTCGTTCTTTTCGATCGAAACCGTGCCAATAAGCACCGGCTGGCCTTTTTGGTTCACTTCTTTGACCTTGCGGGCGATAGCCTTTAATTTTCCCTGCTCGGTCTGGAATATCTGGTCGTTCCTGTCTATCCTCGCGACCTGCCTGTTGGTAGGGACGGCGATAGTGTTGAGGCCGTATACTTTATGGAACTCTTCGCGGGACGTAAGGGCGGTACCCGTCATGCCGGAGAGCTTCTTATAGAGCCTGAAGAAGTTCTGATACGTGATCGAAGCGAACGTGCGGGTCTCCTTTTGTATAGTGACGCCTTCTTTTGCCTCGATTGCCTGATGAAGGCCTTCGGACCAGCGGCGACCGGGCTGGAGGCGACCGGTGAATTCGTCCACGATGATCACTTCGCCGTTCCTGACGACGTATTCCTTGTCTACATGGAAAAGAGCCTTGGCACGGACTGCCGTTTCGAGGTGATGCACGTATTTAACGCCGCGGTCGGTATATATGTTGTCGATGCCGAGGAGCTTTTCGGCCTTGGTTATGCCCGCGTCGGTAAGCTGGATCGCCTTGCGCTTCTCGTCGAGCTTGAAGTCTTCGTCTTTGACGAGGTTCGTCGAGATCTTGGCGAACATCTTATACAAATCTTCGGATTCGGACGTAGCGGACGAGATGATGAGCGGCGTTCGCGCCTCGTCTATGAGGATCGAGTCCACTTCGTCCACGACGGCGTAGTTCCATTCGCGCTGGCGGAGGTTTTCCGGCGAGTATTCGAGGTTGTCGCGTAGGTAGTCGAAGCCGAATTCCTGGTTGGTGCCGTACGTGACGTCGGCGGCATAGGCTTCCTTGCGAGAGCAGGGACGGAGGAACTCATGCGCGACCTTGAACGCGCCGGTCTCGTCGCGATTTTCGTCGGCATTCGCGTCATTCGGAGCGCTGCGATGCGCCGGATCGTAAAGATACGAGGATTCGTGATTGATGACGGCAGAGGTGAGGCCGAGGAAATCGTACACCTGTCCCATCCATGCCGCGTCGCGGCGGGACAGATAGTCGTTCACCGTGACGACGTGGACGCCGTGACCGGAGAGCGCGTTGAGGTATGTCGGGAGCGTGGCGACGAGCGTCTTGCCTTCGCCCGTGCGCATTTCGGCTATGCCGCTTTTATGCAAAATGGCGCCGCCGACGAGCTGGACGTCGAAGTGACGCTGGCCGAGGGTGCGGCGGGCCGCTTCGCGGACCGCCGCGAAGGCCTCCGGCAATAGATCGTCTTCAGTCTCGCCTTTAACGAGGCGCTCTTTGAATTCCGCGGTCTTGCCTTTGAGATCGGCGTCGGAAAGCGCCTTAAAGCCTTCCTCGAGAGCGTTTATCTTCGGCACTAAGGCCAAAAACGGCTTCAGATCTGACGTATTCTGGTCGCCGAACAGCTTCGTTAAGAAAGATGCCATAGGGCGCTATTCTACCATACTGACGCGCATTTAGCCCCTTTTAAGGCCATTATTCCAAGAAGCCGACTTCGGGCTGTATGTCTATGCCCGTCTTCTCTTTTACGATAGCGCGGATACCGTTCTCGAAGGAGCAGACCTCTGCGGCGGTCGCGCCCTTTTCAGCGACGACGACAAGTGGCTGATTCTGATGGAGAGATATCTTTCCTTTCGAATATCCCTTGAGGCCGCAGATCTTATCGAGGATCCAGGCCAGAGGCACTTTGACGGCTTCTTCCGCGGGACCGACTTCACGGCTTCCCGCGGGAGCATCCGCTGGAAACGACGGCAGATCGGGAAAACGCTTCTTGATGCCCTCGAAATGTTCGCGGCATATGATCGGGTTCTTCCAGAAAGAACCCGCCGTGCCGGTCTTCGCTATGTCGGGGAATTTTCCGCGACGGATCTCGGCGACGGCATCGCGGATCTCTGACTGCGACGGCGTTTCATTCGCGGCGATCCGGGAGGCAAAGCGCTCTTTAAGGTCTTTGTATGAAAGGTTCGGCTTCGGCGCTCTCGAGAGCCTGAAGGTAACGGAAACGATGGCCCATTTTTTGCCCTCTTCGGTTTTGAATATGCTATCGCGGTATGAGAAGCCGCATTCTTTGTTGGTGAAGAGGCGCGCCGCACCGGTCGCGCGATCTATGGCGCGCACGGATTCGATGACGTCCATCGCTTCGGTGCCATACGCCCCGATGTTCTGGACCGGTGCGGCACCGACAGTCCCCGGTATGGCAGAGAGATTCTCCAGACCCCATGCTCCCCATTCGACGGTCTTCCCGACGAGCTCGTCCCAATTCTCCCCCGCCCATGCCGTGACCATGATAGCCCCGTCCTTCTCTTCGTATGTCGCGCCCTTCATCTCCATCTTCATGACGAGGCCCGGGACTCCTGCATCAGAGACAACCACGTTCGACCCGCCGCCCAGAATAACAAGCAGAACCTTCTTGTTGCGCGCGAACGCCACGGCCTCTCCGATCTCCGCTTCGCTCTTCGCGACGCAAAAATAGCGCGCGGCTCCGCCGATCTTGAACGTCGTATAGGGAGCAAGCGGTATGTTTTCTGATATCTTCACAGGTATGCGAATTTCGCGCCGCGACTATTACTGCCCGTTCTGAATAGCCTGTATGTACTGCTCGACCTGCGCCTTGAGGGACGGATCGACGGTTTCTATCTGCCTGAAGGTCGCTACGGCCATCGCCTTATTACCCATCTGATAATATGCAGCCGCGAGATTCTGCATGCTTCCGACATCTTTTGGATTCGCCGCGATGCGCGCCTTCAATATCGAGAGCACTTTCGTCCAATTGTCGGCATCTATATATGCGCGGAGGAAATTGTCGTCCGTCATAGACGTATCCAGGCCCGCTTGGGCGAGAACGGCCTTTGCCTCCGTCTCCCTGCCCGCATATGCGAGAGACATCGCATAATATTGCGCCGCGGTAGCGAATGAATGGTCGAGGTCATAGGCTTCCTTGAACGTCGCGATCGCCTTGTCATACTGCTTCGACGTTATATAGAAGCTGCCGACCTGGAAAAGTATCGTCTGCTTCTTCGGCGACAATTTAACCGCTTCGAGATAGTGCTTCTCGGCGTCGGCGGCCTGTCCGTATGACGAATAGAACGTGCCGGCGAACGTCTCGTAACGGGCGTCGCCCGGGAATCGCGCGATCTGGGCGTCTACGAGACCCTTCGCGAGCTCGGCGAATTTCTGGCGGATATCGAGAGGCACCGCGTCGCTGTTCATCGCGGGAACGGCGCCGATGACGCGCTCGACCAATTCAGGCCTGCCGAGCGTATCATAAGACGCGGCCCTAGCGAATCCGTCCAATGCGGCCTGGGCCTGGACCGGCGACACGCTCGTCGCGCGAAGGCCGTCTATCATGGCGAGGTTCGTCTCGTATCCGCGCCAATTGAAGAACCAGACGGCGAATGCGAGGGCGACGAGGATGATCGGACCGGCCATGCGTATGTCGTCTCCGTCGATCTCGCCCTTCTCCGAAGCGACGGGTTTTTCGAGCCTCGTCGCCTTGAAATGGATGAAGGCGAGGACCGCGACGAATAATATGTAGCTTACGAGATTATCGAATACGAAGAGATTATGGAAGAAATACGCCGCGCCGAGGCCGGTAAAGAGCGCTTTCTCCGTGAAGGACACGTCTGGCGACTTCTTCCAGAGGAGCCAGACCGCCGTCACAAAAAGCGACAGATACGCGAGGAGGCCGAGCAAGCCACCCGCGACGAGCCAATCGAGGACCGTATTATGCGCATGGTCGAACCACTGCTCCTGCGAATACATGCGCGGATCATAGTTGGCGTTGAATATATAGTTGAAATTCTCCTGGCCCCAGCCGAGCACAGGCTTCTCTTCCCAGCCTTTGATCGCCATCGGCCATATATATGCGCGGGCCTGGGTCTGGGTATCCGCCCACGAGATAGAGGCGAATCGCGACAATACCGGACTGTTCGCCACGAACGACGCATGCCGGACGCCGATGAATCCGATGACGAGGAGTATCACCGCGCCCACGATTGAAGCCGCCGCTATGCGGATCTTCCTTTCGCCCTTGTCGAATATAGCTATGAGGAGCCCCGAAAGGAGCAGGCCGCCGAGAAGGCCCAAGATCGAGCCGCGAGTCGCCGTGTGATAGAGGATGATGAAATCGAGGAATGCGATGACGCCGTAGGATATCTTTTTCCAAAGCTCCTTGTCCCTATTTATGAGTATGAGGGCAAAGAATATATTGAAGACGGCGTATATGGCGAGGTACGTCGCATTACCGAACGTTCCGTCGACGCGCACGCCGCCCTGATTGATCTGGAATACGCCCGAAAGCTGGAGGAAGCCGTAGAGAGACATGGCAAGGCTCGACCACACCGACCATTCAAGGAATCGCTTCCAGAGCTTTTCCGTCGCGAGGACCGAAGACGCGACGATGAAATAGAGGAAGATATGAAGGATGGTGATATATCCTTCCATGCGCTCGAAATTGGACCAGAAGCTCTTCCACGGATTGACGCCGAATATGTCGGCAATGCCTATGACCGCCACGAATGCGCCGAAAGCCCAGAGCACCCATGACTTGCGCGGCCTGACCGACGCGTCGCGGAGCGAGAGGAGAAGCCACGCCGCGAAGCCGATCTCGACCAAGACCCTGAAGAGGAAGCCCTTCCCCGTGATGAACGGGAAGAACATGTCGCCGGGCACGATGAACGGAATGATAAATACGGAAAAAATCGTCGCGATCGCGGTCTTTTTCAATATGGTGTTGAGCGTCATGGCTTCAAATATAGCATATAAAATATCGTGATTTGAGCATGAAACCTTTTGACACCTTTTGACACTTACACTAAAATGAGGCTATGGCAGAAGAGATCAAGCCCAACGCAGTCTATACGACGGAAGAGACCCGCCAGGTGCTCCGCATAAGCGAAAGTACCATAAAGCGCATGCTGAAGCGCGGGCTCATCCGCGCGAACAAGGTCGGCGGCCAATACCGCATCCTCGGCAAGGAGATCCTCCGCCTCGTCTCCCCTGACCTCGAGAAAGGCGCCGTGAAAGAGTACCTCAAGCTCAAGAAGAAGGTCGTGAACAAGATTAACAGGTGGTAAAATCATTTATATGAAGATCCTCATCACCGGCGGTGCGGGCTACAAAGGCATCCTCCTCGCGGAAAAGCTCCTCGACCGCGCGCATGACGTCACGATCCACGACAATTTCCTCTACGGATATGATCCTGTCATGCACCTGGTGAAGAATGCGCGGCTTTCGGTAGCGAAAGACGACATACGCAACGTGACGAAAGAGACTCTCGCGGGCTTCGACGTCATATTCCATCTCGGCGGCCTCGGCGGCCTTCCTGCGTGCGAGGCGAACCCTTCGTCGGCATGGTCCATAAACGCGGAAGCGACGATAAAGATCGCCGAACTCGCCGATCCAGAGACCCTTATCGTCTATGCCGGCACCACGACGGTATACGGCGATCAGAAAGGCGCGAACTGCGACGAGACCACGCCGGTAAAGCTGAAGAGCGTGTACAGCAAGACGAAATTCGCCGGCGAAGAGGCCGTCATGAAGCGTAAGAACAGCATCGGCTTCCGCTTCGCCACTATTTTCGGGGCGAGCCCGCGCATGCGCACCGACCTCATCGTCAACGATTTCTGCTATCGCGCTATTTACGATCGCGTCCTCGTGCTCTTCCAGGCGCATTCCAAGCGCACCTGCCTCCACATAGACGATGCGATAGACGCATACCTCCTTGCCCTCGACAAGACAGACCGGATGAAAGGCAACGTCTACAACGTCGGCTCTGATTCGCTCAATTTCACAAAGCTCGAGATCGCTGAAAAGATCGCGAAGGCTACCGGCTGCAAGATCGTCAATTCGGAGATCAAAGACGCCGACACGCGCGATTTCAACATAAGCTATGCAAAGCTCGCGGCCCTCGGCTTCAAGCCGAAGAAGACTCTCGACGACGGTATCGCGGAGATGGTGAAAGTCTACAAGTTCTACGACCCGTTCCAGGACTTCAACAATATATAGAGCATGCACGAGACCCTCACCGTTATACGCCCGAAGAAAAGCTTTTCCTGGAACGACGTCAGGGAGCTTTGGAATTACCGCGAGCTGCTCTATTTCTTCACCTGGCGCGATTTCAAGGTGCGCTATAAGCAGACGTTCATCGGCGCGCTTTGGGCGATACTCCAGCCGTTCGTGACGATGATCGTGTTCTCGGTATTCTTCGGCAATCTGGCCCAGGTGCCATCGGACGGCGTGCCATATCCGATCTTCGTCTATACGGGCCTCCTTTTCTGGCAATTCTTTTCGGGCGCGCTCTCTGATACGTCGAACGTCCTCATCGGGAACCAGGCGATCATAACCAAGGTCTACTTCCCCCGCCTCCTCCTCCCTATCTCCGGCGTCATATCCAAATTCGTGGACTTCCTGTTCGCCGCGATCGTGCTCGCCGGGCTCATGATCTATTACGGATTCGTGCCGCATCTTATGGGCATCTGGCTCATCCCTCTGCTTCTGCTCATCACGTTCATGGCATCGGTGGGCGCCGGCCTCTTCCTCGCGGCCGTCAATGTAAAATATCGCGACGTGCGATACGCGCTGCCGTTCTTCATCCAGATACTCTTGTTCCTCACGCCGGTCATATATCCGGCATCTATCGCGGGCAAATATTCGTGGCTCCTCGCCCTTAACCCGATGACGGGCGTCATCCAGTCGGCGCGCGCGGCGCTTTTGGGCACGACCGCCGTCAACTGGACGCTCCTCGGCATATCGTCGCTGGCCTGCCTCGTCATACTCCTTGTCGGCTCGGCGTATTTTAAAAAAGTCGAGAGGTATTTCGCCGATATACTCTAATCGCAATCGACTATGAAACCCATCATCGAAGTAAAAGGCGTCGGCAAGCGATATAGCATCAGCCACTATCGGGGCAAGTATGTTGCCCTGCGCGACGTGCTCATGAACATCGTAAAGAGCCCGTTCAAATTCTTCAAGCAGAAAGCCAAGAACGTGGCCGGCATCGGCACGAAAGAAGAGTTCTGGGCGCTCAAAGGCATCGATTTCCAGGTGATGCCCGGAGAGGTCATCGGCATCATCGGCAGAAACGGAGCGGGAAAATCGACGCTCCTCAAGATCCTCACGGGCATCACGCCGCCTTCCGAAGGCGAGATCGTCATGCGCGGCCGCGTGGCGTCGCTCCTCGAAGTCGGCACCGGCTTCCATCCCGAGCTCACCGGACGCGAGAACATATTCCTCAACGGCGCCATCTTGGGCATGAAGAAGAAGGAGATCGCGAAGAACTTCGAATCCATCGTCGAATTCGCGGGCATAGAGAAATTCATAGATACGCCGGTCAAATACTATTCGAGCGGCATGTACGTGCGCCTCGCATTCTCGGTCGCGGCGCATATGGAGCCGGACATACTGCTCGTGGACGAGGTCCTCGCCGTCGGCGACGCAGAATTCCAAAAGAAATGCCTCGGCAAGATGGAAGAAGTGACCCAAGCCCAGGGCCGCACGATATTGTTCGTCAGCCATAACCTGTCCGCAGTACGATCGCTCTGTAAGACCTGCATCTTGCTCGAAAAAGGAAAGATAAAGATGATCGGCGAGACCGAAAAGGTCATCGACCGATACCTCCAGGAAGCCTCCCTTTTGAGTGTCACTGAATTCGAGCCGAAGGACCAGGACGCATTCGTCACTAAAGTGACCATCAAGGACGAAGACGGCGAGCTTACGCCGCGCATACCGGTGAGCAAGGATTTCACCGTCCAGGTAGATTACACGATCAAGCGCGAGATCGAGCGCTCGATACTATCGCTCTATATCCATGCCGACGGCGAACTCCTCCTCGTCACGTCGGATTCGGATAAGAAGGGCGAGGCGTTCGATCGCGAACCGGGCACCTATTCGACGACGGTCAAGATACCGAAATTCCTTTTCAATGTCGGCATACACACGTTCGATGTCCATCTCCATGACCCGGGCATCCGATCGTTTGATACCAAGAAAGACGTCAATTTCGAGATACTCGACGTGGACAATCCCCGATCAAAGGTCTATCGCGGCTACAACCCTGGCAAGATATCGAACATCCTCGATCACCATACCGAGAAACTCTCATGAAAATCTTCAACAAGCGCGTAAAGACGTATAAATTCGACGCCACGAGGACATTCGATTTCGCGCGCTTCGCCGGCAGGGCGGGAGATTTCTGGCTCATCGAAGGATTCTTGGATTTTCGCGGCCTTCTCGACATCAAAGGCGACAAGATCGTGCATCTCGAATTCGAAGAGCCGAATAGGTTCTTCACCGACAACCGCGACTTCAGGCACGAGATATACGAAGACCTCCTCTACAAAGTCTTCAGCATATGCCCGTACACCGTCGAATGGCTCAATAAAAGATACGAGAACGACAAGCGCGCCTTCTCTTTCATACCTTTTAACGAGAACAAGATACCGAAGACGTTCGACAAGAAATACGACATCATATACGCCGGGCACATCTTCACCGAATATACGCCCGAGATCGAGAAGAGCGTGAAAGAGATAGCGAGATTCAATTACCGCCTCGTTGCCCCTGCAGACTACCCTCTTACCACCGATCCGAACGCGGATTATGACCAGAAGATCAAGCTTGTATCCGAATCCAAGATCACGCTCGTCCACAACCTGCTCTTCCTCCGCGACCAAGAGATAAGATGCGTCCGCGGGACGCGCGGCTGGAAGGAAAACAAAGCCTATGCGGGCATACCGCGCTGGAGCATCAGGGGCATGTTCAAGAAGCAGACGGCGATGGTGCCCCAGATCAAATCCAGGACATTCGACGCGGCGTTCGGCAAATCCCTCATCCTCTGCCGCAAAGACGAATTCAATATCATAGAGAAGTTTTTCACCCCCGGAAAAGAATTCGTGTATTACGAACCGGACAAGCTCGAAGAAACGGTCCGGGAGATCCTCGCCAACTATGATTCATACAAGCCGATAATCGAGAACGCGTACCGGAGAGCGGTGAAAGAATATACGACCCAGGTCTTCTTCGATAGATTCCTTAAGAACATACAATAATATGAGCATCGTCTACAGCAAACCACATATCCCTTCTACCCCGGCCCGCCGCGTGGCGAAAGGAGTATTGAAGGTATTCGGCCTCTATGGGATCTACATCAAAGTCCGAGAGCGCCGAAAGCACGCAAAGCTCCACGCAGAGCGCGTGAACTCGATCATCGGCTACTATTCCAAGTTCAAGCCGCGCGTATTCGTCGAGACCGGCACGTACAAGGGCGAGATGATCGACACCATGATCCGCCGCTTCGACGCGATATATTCCGTCGAGCTCTCCGATGCGCTCTATGCCGACGCCGTCAAAAAATACGCGAACGAAAGGCACGTGAAGCTTTTCCACGGCGATAGCGGAGTCATGCTTCCCAAGATGCTCGCGGAGATACAAGAGCCCGCGCTCTTCTGGCTCGACGCGCATTTCTCCGGCGGCGAGACGACGCGCACCGACGTCGATACGCCCGTCGAAGAAGAGCTCAAGGTCATATTCGCCCATCCGGTCAAGAACCACGTGATCCTCATAGACGACGCCCGCGAATTCGTCGGCAAGAATAACTATCCGACCCTCGAAAGAGTGGAAAAGATGGCGACGGCGGCCGGCTACGGATTCGAGGTCAAGAACGACAACATCCGTATCTACCCAAAACGATAGATGTCGATCAAACGCTTAGCCAAGAATATCGTGCCTTCGAGCATATATGCGCCGCTTCAAAAGAAGTGGCAAAGCCTTGGCGAGCGCTCAAAGGAAAGATCGATCGCTCGAGATGCGTCGGCGTGTCGCGATACCGCGCACGACATGCGCGCGCTGACGGACAAGCTCTATGCATCGGCTCGCTCGACGGAGAGCGCGTTCGGCCTCGACATACCCCGCGATATCACATCGCTCCGCCTAGACGTGGGGCTTTCCTACACCGCCCCGAATTCCGCTCTGTGGATCAAGAACGACCCGCGAACGTTCGTATTCGGCTTCGAACCGAACCCTGAAGCGCTCGATTTTATATTCACGGGCAAGGCCGATCGAAATAAGCTCCGAACGCTCGTCGCGCCTTCGCTTCGAAAGGTTGGCGGCGTCGACTGGGCACAGAGCCTCGGAAAGAACATGCTCGTATTCGGCCTTGCCGTAGACGATGCGAAGCCGGACATGAAACGATTCAACGTGACGGACGGCGTCGGCACATCGAGCTTTCTAAGGCCTCTCCGCTACCGCACGGCGAAACAGATATCCGTCCCGACGGTACGGCTTTCCGACTTTCTCTCGCATATCCCTTGGGATCGATTCAAGCGCATAGACGCGCTTAAGGTAGATACCCAAGGAAACGATATCGCCGTTATACGAAGCGCCGGAGAATATCTGAAGAGGATCGTCTTCGTCATCGCCGAGATCCCCCTCGAGGCGGAATACGAAGGAGCGTATACGGAAGCGGAGCTCGACGCTTTTATGGAATCGAACGGCTTCGAGGTCGTCGAAGGCGACGACAAGAACAAGGTCTATGGAAACGCCGGTTTCAAAGACATGTGGAAGACGGTCGATCCGGCAACGATAAAAGAATGAAAAAGATCATCGTACGCATCCAAGGCGGCACAGGCAATCAGCTCTTTCAGTACGCATTCGCGCGCGGAGTCTCGGCGCGCCTCGGAATGCCCTATCTGATCGACAAAAAAGTGTGCGACGACGCCCGCTGGGACCCGCATAAGATACACAGAAAATACTCCCTCAACCTCTTCAACACGAAAACGCCTTTTGCCGAAGACGGCGACATGTTCGGCTTCGTCGGCATCCGTAAGCATTACAAGGCATTCGACGCATTCTATAAATATCTCCGCGGAAAGCGATTCTTCCTCCCTTTCTATTATCCTGAAAAGACGTTCGCATATGACGTTGAAGTCTTTGCCCGGAAAAGCTCGACCTATTTCGACGGCGACTGGCAGGGCGAGAAGTATTTCAGACACATCGCTGATGAACTCCGAGCCGAGATAACGCCCGTAAAAGCGCTTTCGGAAGCGAGCCTCAAGGCGCTCGAAGAGATAAAGAAAGCAAATGCGGTCTCCCTCCATGTCCGGCGCGGCGACTATGTCACCGACCCCCTTGCCGCAGAGATGCACGGCGTCTGTTCCATGAGCTATTACGCCGCGGCCATCGCCCATATCGAAAAGAACGTCGCGAATCCTCATTTCTTCATATTCTCCGACGACTATGCGTGGTCAGTCGAGAACTTCAAGGGCCTGAAACATCCCGTCACGTGCATAAAAGGCACCGAGGCGAGCGACTATGAAGACCTGGCCCTCATGAGCGCGTGCAAGCACCATATCATCGCCAATTCGTCGTTCGGCTGGTGGGGCGCATGGCTCAATCCGCGCACGGACAAGGTCGTCGTCGCGCCGAAGGTCTGGTTTAGGAATGCTCCGAAAGCGGATACGAAAGACGTCTATGCGGAGAATTGGATAAGATTGTAATCACATGTGCGGCATCATAGCCATAGCCGGGAAAAACACGGACTCCATCAAAGACTCCTCCGTCGAGGCGATGCTCACTTGCATCCACAAGCGCGGGCCTGACGATAAAGGCTTCGAACGCGCCGGCGACTCGACCAGCGACTCGACCAGCGGCTCGATCCTCGGCATGACGCGCCTCGCCATCGTCGATCTCTCTCCTGCAGGCCATCAGCCGATGAAAGACAACGAAGGTCCCTACACCATCGTATTTAACGGCGAGATATACGGATACAAGGATCTGCGCGCAGAGCTCGAAAGGAAAGGCCATGTCTTCCGGTCTCATTCAGATACCGAGGTCATCTTGAAATCATACGCCGAATACGGAGCCTCGTGCGTAGACCACATAGACGGTATGTTCGCGTTCGCCCTCTGGGACGATGCGAAAAAAGAGCTTTTCATCGCGCGCGACAGGTTCGGAAAAAAGCCTTTCTACTATGCGTTCCATGACGGCATGTTCATCGCCGGCTCTGAAATAAAAACGATCTTTGCCGCAGGCCTCTTCAAAGGCATCGTCGATCCCGGGTCTATCGCCGACTATCTACGGCTCGGCTACATACCTCCGTACAAGACGATCTATTCCAATGTCCATACTCTCCCGCCTGCGCATGCGGGGATCGTAAAGGACGGCTCATTGGAATCGCGGCGATACTGGCAGATAGAGAAGAAAAAGACCGCGGCTTCGTATGGCGAAGCGAAAGCAGAGATCAAGAGGCTCTTTGCTAAGGCGGTCGAAAAGAGGATGGTCGCAGACGTAGAGATAGGCTCCCTCCTCTCCGGCGGCGTCGACTCCACGATCGTTACGCTGGAAGCCCACAAACACATGGACCGACCGATTAAAACATTTTCAGTAGGATATGGCGAGGCCAAAGACGAGCTGTCCTATGCAAAGGCCGCGTCAGAGAAAATCGGCACCGACCACTATACGCTCGCCGCGGAAAAACCCGATCTCGAAGCTCTCAAAGAAGTCATCGGATATTTCGACGAGCCTCACGCCGATTCTTCAGATTTTCCGCAACATCTTGTTTCTAAGCTCGCCGCATCGAAGGTCAAAGTCGCTCTCACGGGCGACGGCGCGGACGAGCTTTTCATGGGATACGGCTGGTATCAGAAATATTGGCATACCCCTCTCCACCAGAGGCTTTTCCATACCCATTTCAGCTCGTACAAGAAAATGACCGGAGTATTCTCGGACGGACAGGTACAGAGCCTTATAAAGAAAAAAGACTCTTCAGACCACTCATATGAGAAGAAAATTCTCGTAGACGCTCCGAGAGGCACGGGAAAGATAAACGCCTTCGACCTCAATATATATCTGCCGGGTCAGCTTTTGACCAAGGTAGACCGCACGAGCATGATGCATTCGCTCGAGATCCGCTCGCCTTTCCTCGACACCGAGTTTGCAGAATACATATATAGCCTGCCAATCGAATTCAAGATAAATAAGACCGAGAACAAAATCATCCTCAAAGACATCCTCGCTGAAGTTTTCCCGAAAGAATTCGTCTATCGCCGCAAGCAGGGCTTCGGCGCACCCGTAGATATATGGCTCAAGGCCGAGACCGTTCAAAAGAAAATATCGTCGATAATGGACGACCCGTCGCACCCGATCTTTGCCTACATAGACCAGGCAAAAGCCCGGGGTATTACGGGCAACTATAGGCTCTGGACATTCCTCTGCCTCGCTCTCTGGTTCGAGCTTCACCATAAAGACCATGCATAATCCTGCGAATATATTCCAGACGATGATCAATAAAGTCACGAACAAGCTTCAGCGCGTCGTGCATGTACCCGCGCGAGGAAAGCGTAAGGGTTCGGTCCTCATTTCCTATATCACCGATACGTTCACTCTCTTCCCCTGGGAATACAAGACTGATCCTCACAGCAATTACTGGGAATCCGCGGAGATGGCGCGCCTGTTCTCGGTGCGCGGGTATGACGTAGACATCATCAACGCTCGCGAGCACGTATTCATCCCCAAAAAGCCCTACGTCGCATGCATAGATATTCAGCAAGACCTCGAGCGTCTTTCGAAATACCTCCCCGCTTCCTGCAAGAAAGCCGTCCACATAGACAATCCGTACTATGCGGAATACAACGAGCGCGAGAAAGCGCGCCTCACAGCGATAAATAAGCGCCGCGGCACGTCCATTACTCCGAAGAGACAGGTAGCGCCCACCCAGAGCGTGGCGATCGCCGATTTTCTCGAAGGCTTCGGCAATGAGAATGTGCTCAAAACGTTCGAGCGCTTCGGCAAACCTATGTTTCCTGTACCGATCTCGGTCGTCCAAGAATTCCCTTTCCCGGAGAATAAGGATTTCGCCGCAGCCCGAAAGCATTTCCTCTATTTCGGCGGGGGCGGCGCGATATTGAAGGGCCTGGACCTCGCGATCGAAGCGTTCGCGGGCATGCCGGATCTCACGCTCCATATCCTCGGACCGGCCGCGCACGAACCCGATTTCGCCGAGGAATACGAAAAAGAGCTCGCGCTCCCGAACATCATCCGTTATACCAGGCCTAAAATAGACCAAGAGGGCCGCATCACGGTCGGAGGAAGGGATATCAGCGAGGTGTTCAACGCGTGCGGGGCCATCATATATCCGTCATCGGCTGAAGGCACGTCAGGCGCCGTGATCCAGTCGTGCCATGGCGGTCTCGTCCCGATCGTCACGCCGCAAACCGGTCTTAACGAAAACCTCGGCGCTATCGTCATGGAGAATCCGACCGTCGAATCGGTACGGCAAGCGGCGCGCGGCTTCTCGATGATGCCAGAGGGCGAGATCAAAGAAAAAGCTCGCCAGGTCTGGAATTACGTCCGTTCGCATCACACCAAAAAGGCCTTCAGCGAAGCATACGGACGATTCATAGACGATATACTGAAGCTGTAAAACTAAGCCATGAGCGACAAGCCTCTCATAAGCGTCATCATACCGGTTTACAATTGCGAGAAAACGATCGCGGCAGCCTTGGATTCGATCCTCCGTCAGACCTACGATAACCTCGAAGTCATCGTCGTGGACGATGCGTCTACCGACGGCACGAAAAAGGCCGTAGAAGCGATCGCAGCGCAGGATAGTCGGGCGAAACTCCTTTCCGCCGACAATGACCCTGAAAGGTTCGATGCCGCGCTGAACCGCAACGTGAATGCTGGCTGGTCCGCGCGCAATACGGGACTCCGAGAGGCCCGCGGCGCATATATAACGTTCCAAGACGCTGACGATGCGTCGTTCCTCAATCGCATCGAGCTCCAATACAGCTTGCTTAAAAAGCACGGATCGACGCACCTCACGATCGACTGGATCCAATTTGACCAGGATCTCGTCGGTAAAAAAGCCGGTCTTCTTGAAAATCCCGAGGTCATCGGACCGGATGCGCTGTATGCGATGTCGCAGAGATCGAAAGGCTTTGTCGCCAAAATCTCGACGCGCCTTAATCGCATTATCCCCTTCCACTGGAAACGAAAGAGGATCGTAAACAAGCTTTTCTTCGGTTCGCTGGAAAATTATCCGGCGGCGGGCAATTCTCCGCTTTTTGAACGAACGGTCATCGAGAAAGTCGTGTTCAGAAAGCTCCGCGACCGGGTATGGCCCTCATTCATGGGCCGCGGCGCCGACAAGGATTTCAATTTCCATGTGGCAGAGACGTTCCGCAACAGCCACGTCGTTTTGAGCCCCCTCTATATGTGGAGGGTAAAGGACCAGAATCCTCGTTACCTCGGAGGTATTAAAGAGATTATAATGTAGCATCGGCCTATGAAGCATCTGAAACGAAAGATACTGGAAATAGCGACCAAATCCGGAGAAGGCCACATATCTACGGCGTTTTCGATCCTGGAGATACTCTGGGTCCTCTATGACCGCGTCCTTAACATAAGTCCCGAGACCGTATCGCACCCTGACCGCGACCGATTCGTGCTTTCGAAGGGCCACGCTTCCATCGGCCTCTATGCCGTCCTCGCGGAAAAAGGATTCATCACCGAGGAGACGCTCCATTCGTTCGGAAGATTCGACAGCATCCTCGGCGGTCATCCGGACCGGACAAAAGTTCCGGGAGTAGAGACCTCTACGGGCTCGCTCGGCCATGGCTTCCCTATGGCAGTCGGCCTCGCTCTGGCGATGAAGATACGGAAGCAGAAGGGCCGGGTCTATACCATCATAGGCGACGGCGAGTGCAATGAGGGTACGGTATGGGAATCCGCGCTCCTTGCGCCCCACCAAAAGCTCGACAACCTCTGCTGCATCGTCGACTACAACCACTCGAATGACCGCTCGCTCGTGCTCGGAGACGTAGAAGCGAAGTTCAAATCATTCGGCTGGCACACCATAGCGATAGACGGGCACGATGAAGAGGCGATATATAAGGCGTTGACCGCAAAGAGCGAGAGGCCCATCGCCGTCATCGCCGCCACGATAAAAGGCAAGGGCGTGAAGTCCATGGAACACAATCCGGAATGGCACCACAAATCGCCGAAACCCGAGGAGCTCGAAGCATTCCTTAAAGAACTGATATAGCCATGAGAAAACAATTCGTAAAGACCGTCGAAGATATACTGAAGACCGACCCGCGCCTCGTCCTGCTTTTGGGCGACATAAGCGTATTCGGGTTCAGGAACGCTTTCAAAGAGCATCCTGACCGCGTCTACAATATCGGCATCCTCGAGCAATCGACGGTGAGCCTGGCCGCAGGTCTCTCGCTCCACGACATGATCCCTGTCGTGCACACCATCGCCCCGTTCATAGTCGAACGTTCGCTTGAACAGATCAAAGACGATTTCGGATACCAGAATATCGGCGGCAACTTCATAGGCATCGGCGGATCGTACGATTATGCGGTCATGGGAGGCACCCATCACTGCCCTGGCGACGTCGGCATACTGAAGAACGTCCCGAACATGGAGATCGTCGTACCGGGAACGCCTGCGGAATTCGACTCGCTGTTCAGGGCGACCTATGCGGACGGCAAGCCTACATACTTCCGCTTGAGCGAGCGAAGCAATAAAGAGAGCTTCCCCGTAGAGTTCGGCAAAGCCATGATCGTACAAAAAGGCTTGAAAGCTACGGTCGTGACCGTAGGGCCGATGCTCGAAAGCGTGCGCGAAGCCTGCAAAGGACTGGACGTGACGATCCTCTATTACACGACCGTCGCGCCTTTCGACCGAGATGCGCTGGCGACGAATATCGCGGGAGACAAGGTGATCGTCTGCGAGCCTTTCTATGAAGGCTCTCTCGATTGGGACATAGCGAAATCGGCAGAGATGGCGAAGAAATCGCCGAGCGTACACCACATCGGCGTACCGCGCGAATTCATCCATAAATACGGCAATGTCGGCGATATAGACGCATATCTGAAGCTCACGGCAGCCGATATCAGGGAGAGGATAGAAAAGATCATATAAATGAATACTCTCGCAGACCTCATATATAAAGACGCGGAAAGTATCGCCGAGGCTACAGACCTTTCGTCGCTTCAAGGTAAAAGCGTGCTCATCACGGGCATAACCGGCCTCGTCGGCACATATTTCGCCGCTTCCTTGAAACAGGCTGAAGCGAACGGTATCGCGGTCAAGGTCATCGCAGTGGTCCACAATGCTCCGGACGCCTATTTCAAAGAGCTCCTGCCGAAAGGCTCGGAGATCATTGCCGGAGACCTCACCGATCCCGCATTCCTTCAAAGCCTCCCGTCCGCCGATATCGTCATACACGCCGCGGGATACGGCCAACCGGGAAAGTTCCTCTCGGATCCGGTAAAGACGCTGGCGCTCAATACGCTCGCGACGTCCATGCTCGCGGAAAAGGTTAAGACCGGCGGCAAATTCCTCTTCGTATCGACGAGCGAGATATACAGCGGCTCGAAGAACGTTCCCTACAAGGAAACGGACATAGGGACGACGGGTCCCGAACATCCACGCGCGTGCTATATCGAAGGCAAGCGTTCGGGCGAAGCGATCGCCGATGCGTATCGGGCGAAAGGATTGGACGCCAAAGCGGCCCGCCTCTCCCTCGCCTACGGACCGGGAACCAAGAAAGGCGACCAGCGCGTGCTCAATTCATTCATCGAAAAAGCCCTGAACGGCGAGATAGCCATGATGGATAGCGGCGCGGCGAAGAGGACGTATTGCTATGTCACCGATGCGGTAGAGATGATGTGGAAGATACTGCTTTCGGGCAAGGAATTCGTCTATAACGTGGGCGGAGAGAGCAAGACCACGATCGCGGAGCTGGCCGCGAAGATCGGCGGCATAGCCGGCGCGCCGGTAAAGGCCGGCGCTTCGGCACAGGCCCTCGGCGGCGCGCCGGAAGACGTCTGGCTCGACCTTTCGAAAGCTAAAAAAGAGTTCTCAAAAACGGATTTCGTCGGCCTCGATGCCGGTCTCGCGCGCACGATCGAATGGCAGAGGATCCTTTACGGAAAAACCAAATGAGCCCGTTCATCTCATTCGTAGTGACCGCCCGCAACGACGATTACGGCGGCAATTGGACGAACCGCATCAATGCGTTCATAAAAGTCCTTATATACCAGACCAACCGCACCAAGCTCTGGTGCGAGCTCGTCTTCGTCGAATACAATCCCCCGGCCCATAAGAAGCATATATATGAAGAGCTCGTCATCGAGGATAACCGCTATCTGGCAGTCCGTTTCGTCACCGTGCCGGCGAGCTTTCACAAGACGCTTCCCGACAATGAAAAGGTAACCGTCTGCGAATTCATCGGAAAGAACATAGGCATGAGGCGCTCCAAAGGCGAATGGATCGTGGCGACGAATCCGGACGTGCTCTACAGCGACAAGCTCTTTGACTTCTTCGCGGCAAAGGAACTCGATGCGAATTCCTTCTACCGCATCAATCGCAAGGATATGGCTATGAACTGGATAGACCCGCGGCTTTCGGCTGCAGAAGTGCTCGCTCGCGCGGAGAAAGACGCGATCAAGATCATGTACAACGACAGGACCGTATATCTTTCATTCAAAGAATGGCTCTCTGCCCTTATCCACGGCAGGACAAGGAAGATACTCCTCCAATGCCCGTTCCTCAACCCTTTTAGGGACAAAGAATCTGATGAATCGATCATGCACACGAACGCTGCCGGAGACTTCCTCATGATGCATAGGGGCGCCGTAGAGAAAGTCCGCGGATACGACCAGATGACCGTGGGCAGCGGCACGCTCGACGGCTATATCCTCTACGTGCTCTATTGTTTCGGATTAAAACAGAAAATCCTGCCCCACTCCGTATATCACATCTACCATCACCACAAAGGCGTCAGGTACCTCGCTTCATTCACGAAATTCCAAGAAGACACCAAAAAGATGCTCGAGACGAAAATCCCTTACAAGACCAACCCTGAAGACTGGGGCTTCCCTCGCGAAAACTTCGCGGAAGTCGTACTATAAAATCGCATGAGAGAATCCCTGAAGCGCTTTCCCCCTTTCAAATACGCGATCGTCATGGCGCGAATCTTTCGCGTGAAGCCGGGGTTTGGATCGCGCATCAAAAACCTTTCGGCGTATTTTTCCGACTATAGAAAATATCGAAGGCTCGAAAAGAACCCTTCGTTCAAGGTCTCTACGGCAGACCTCTTCCCCCGCATATACGACAAGACTGCCCTCACCGATATCGATCCGGTCTATTTTATCCAGGGATGCTGGTGCGCAAAGAAAGTCTTCGAAGCGAAGCCTCGAAAGCACTGCGATGTCGGTTCGCAAGCATTGATGGTAGGCATAATCTCCCAATTCGTGCCGACGGCGATGGTAGACATCCGCCCTCTCTCCGTCTCTATTCCCGGCCTCTCATTCGTTAAAGGCGATATAACCGCGCTTCCCTTCAAAGACGGCGAGCTCGAGTCGCTTTCTTCGATCTGCGTCATCGAGCATATCGGTCTCGGCCGCTACGGCGACCCGCTCGACCAATTCGGCACCGAAAAATCGGCGAAGGAACTCTCCCGCGTGCTCGCCCCCGGCGGATCGCTCTATATATCCGTGCCCATAGACCGTGAGAGCAAAACATACTTCAACGCGCACCGCGCATTCACGCGCGAGCAAGTCATATCCCTCTTCCCTGGATTGAAGCTGCAGGAAGAAAGCTACGTTTACGGAAGAGACGTCGAAAGATTCTGCGACGCGAAAAAAGGGTTCGGCACCGGCCTCTATCATTTCCAAAAATAATGAAGAAGCTCGTCATTCTCAAGCACGGTGGCGGCGAGCTGGCGAACCAGCTCTGGAATTACGTGAGCATATGCGCATACGGCCTCGAGATCGGCGCGACCGTCCGCAATCCTTCGTTCTACGAGTACCACCATTTCTTCCGCTTCCTCAAAGACGAAAGCTTCGTAACGAATCTAAAGGCGAGGCTTCTATTCCGAAAGCCGCGCAGGCGGTCGAGCTTCATCAATAGGATCGAACGGCGTAAATACGCCCTGCGATCGCGCATAACGGCATGGTTCGAACCCTCTCGCGTATACTCGTCTGAAAACAGCCTGAATCAGGCGACGTATCTTCCGCCGTCCGCGCCTCTCCCCGACCGCCTTCAGAGATACGACGCGCTCTATTTCACCGGCTGGCTTTTCAGGAATCCGAAAGGGCTTGAAAAATTCGGCTCTGCGCTCCGCGAAGCATTCAAGCCGGCGGATTTCGTCGCTAAACGCGTCGATTCCATAATCGCGCCGCTCCGGGAGAAGCACTCGAAGATCGTCGGCGTCCACATCCGCCAAAGCGACTATGCCGGCTTTAAGGGCGGCAGATTTATCGTGGGCCAGAAACGGGTCCGCGAGACCTTGGACGAATACATCCGCGAAAATTCGATGGATGCCGCCGCCGCGCTTTTCCTCATAACTTCTGATGGGCCTATAGACGCGAGGAAATTCGATGGTCTCAACATACATATCTCAAAGGAGAATTCGGTCACGGACCTCTTCCTCCTCTCTCGGGCTGACGCGGTCATCGGATCCGACTCGAGCTTCGGCGCTTTCGCCGCATGGTATGCGAACGTACCTCATATCATATTCAAGAATGAAGCCATGGATTGGGCTTACTATAAAAACAAAACTTCGTTCTTCACCAATAAATACTCCGAACTCGCGCGATATTAGGGACTATGTATAATGAGTAGCACGTGCGATAACCCCAATGCTCTACAAACTCCGCGTCCTGGCCCTTAATAACCGATTCCTGAAAAGAGTCATCCGAAAATCGTCCAAGATCGTCCTCGGCAAAGACATGACCAACGACGCATTCGACAATGCGTCTCTCGTCAGAAAATACGCCTCCGGCAAGTCGTTCGCAGACATCGGCGCGCTCTGGGGCGTCCACGGAGCGAATACGTTCGCAGCAGAAGAAGCAGGCGCGATCCGGTCAGTCGCCGTCGACGTTTACCCTGAAAGCAAGGAATTCATAGAAGCGAAGAAAAAGCGCGGCTCGAAGGTCGAATTCATCCAAGGCGACATCAATTCCGCCGAGACGATAAAAAAGATCGGTGCATGCGACGTCGTCCTCTGCGCAGGCGTGCTCTATCACACTCCTGATCCGTCCCATATGCTCATGAGGCTCCGCGCGATCACCAAAGAGACGTTTATCCTGAACACTGCCTCCATCCCTGAGATGAAGGGTCTCAGCAATGCGGCCGTATTCTACCCATTCCTCAACGAAAACCAGCGAAAGGTATGGCAGCGCGGTATCGGCATGCAGAGGGCTATTACAGGCCCTTACGAGCCTCAGGAAGGCTATGCCAATTGGTTCTGGGGCATGACGCCCTCATGCCTTGAATCCCTCCTCAACTGCGCCGGATTCGATGTCGTTGAAAAATATATATTCAATTTTAGATGCGTATTCGTCTGCAAGGCCGCTCCGGTCAAATTCGTCCCTGAATCGGGCGAGTGGACGACACCAAAAGACGCCGCAGCGATAAAATTCAGATAAACATGCAAAAAACCGCCGCGCGGCGGTTTTTTTATTTCTTCCTTCCCAATATATACAGATGCGTCGCTACCGCATCAGACCCTGGAATATATATGAATATGTAATCGAGATATTTGAGCGGGCCGAGTACGAGCATGAATACGTGCGCCATGAACGGCGCGGCTTTGCGCGAGCCGAACGAGAATATGACGCCGAGCCAGTACGCGAGGAACATGAGGAACGTTGACCACGGCCCCGACCTCACGCCCGATTCGACGATATCGAGGTCAGAGAACATATGCTTCAGGCCCGATATCGTCCAGCGATTGAAATCGTCGGGCGACGCATGGTACGGATGCATGAACGGAGCGGAAACGTATACATAGCCCCCAGGCTTCACGACGCGGACCATTTCGCGCGCGACCTTATGCGCATCCGGCACGTGCTCGAACAGCGATTCGGACACGGCGGCATCGATCGTATCGTTTTTGAACGGCAATTGCGTCGCATCAGACACGATGTCAACTTCGGGGAACGGGAATATATCCACGTTTATGAATTCCTTGCCGAGGCGCTCGGGACCGGAGCCTACGTCTATGACCGTTGAGCCCTCTTCTACCCTGTCGAGCACCATGCGCGGGCCATTCACGAGCATCATGACCGGGCAGAACATGTGCCAGATCGAATAATAGACCTTCGGGAATTGCTTGAAGAACGATTTGAGCCAGTTCACGCCCGATTCGTGCTGGTCGCTGTTATGCTCATATACGCCTTTCTCGATAAGGATCGGTCGGCGCGATTCATCCACAACGAAATGCCCGTGGGTTTTGCAGACGAGGCCGTTTTCGGTTTTAAGGAGATCCGCCTTGCAGAACGGACAGCAGATGATGTGGGAGTGGTCCCCCGTCACGCGGATCTGCGGTTTCCGGATATTGCCGAGCCTGTCGGCGAAGAGAAGCTGTATGGCGCGGAATCCGTCGCGATAGCGGATCTTTTTGCCTTCCGCAGCCGTGCGGGGAGCATGGGATATCGGGACTTCGCGGATATCGTAGCCGTTACGGAGGAGCGCGGCGGTAAATATGAGCTCGGATTCGAATCGGCCCGGCACGAAATATTTTTTGGCGTCTGCCGGAAAAAGCTTGTAGCACGTCCAGACGTCAGTGAGGTCCGCGTCATAGAGCACATTGATCATTTTAGTGATGCTCCAAACGCCAAGGCGCTGGAATATGAATCCCTCGCGCTTCTCATGATACAGGTTACGCGATCCATATACGGCCTGCTTGCCGGCCGCGCCACCTACATCTAATGCAACGACAAGCGACAGGATATCTTTCGGGTGATATTCAAGGTCGGCGTCCTGTATGACGATATAGTCGCCTGTCGCTTCAGAGAGGCCGCGGAGGACGGCCGTGCCCTTGCCTGAATTCTTATCGAGTCTGACCGATTTTAGCTTCTTTCCGTGCTTTTTGAGTATATCCGGCGTCCCGTCGGTCGAAGCGTCGTCAACGACAACGATCTCGGTCGTCCATCCGGGAATAGAGACGGCAAAGACCCGGGAAAGGATCTCCTCCAGGGTCTTTTCCTCGTTATATGCGGGGATTACGATAGAAAGCTTCATCGCAGGATCATCGAGCAGCTGCAGGGATTTCAGTGCGCGTATTATCCCTTTTTATGGAAAAAAGTCCAAATAGAGCGAATCCGAGGATGATAGCGTCCACCGGCATCCTGAATCGCGCATTCACGCCGAATCCGTTGATCGCCGTCGTACCGGCGAAATAGAGGACTATGAGAATCATGATCGCGGCAGCGGCTTTGTCTCCCCTGCGGAGATATCTGCATGCGCCGTATACGAACGATATCGTCACGGCGATCCAGAACAAGCGCAAGAGGATGATGAGCACAGCAGGGCTTGCCGCATAGCGCGCCATGACCGATGCAAGCTCGATCGGATGAGAAGCTAATTGTATGACCGGCTTCGAAACGACGTTCGGTATCGTAATGCCTGAATATCCGAGCACCGTGAGCATGCCGTCATGGGTAAAGAACGTGACGAGCGTTATGAGCCCTGATTTCATGAGCGCGAGCTTGTGGTCTCTGATAACATCGAGCCCCTTCGATTTATAGATATCCGCATTGGCGAGCGTTATGGAATTCGGATCGAAGCCGCCTCTTTCAACAAATGCGGCGTATTCCGTTTTGAAGTCGGTGCCGTTGTCTATGGCGAGCAGCGTCGGCGCGAGATACACGTACAGATTGAATTCCGGTTGGGCGCTCATGCCCCAGACGCCGAACGCTTGGTGATTTCGCACGAGCCACGGAGCGATGACGACCAAGAACATCAGAAGGAATATCGCGCATTGCTTCGCTAAAGCCGTACCTTCGCCGCCTTGTTGTGGACCGCGCAAACGTTCGCGCCACATGATCGCGAGCGCGATCGGTATCAATATCGGCAGATATTGAACCGTCGGCTTCACCATCGTGGCGAGGCCGAGCGTCAGACCCGCGTAGAGCGCCGACCGGATCGTCGGCCGTTCTATATATCTGATGAGGAATATCAGAAAAAGGAGGAAAAAGAACATGAAGCACGTCTCGGTATAGAGGATGATCGAAAACAACATGAGGTACGGCTCGACGCACATGATGATCGCTGTCCACTTCCCTATGCGATGCCCGAAGAGCATACGTGCGACCCTGTATGCGAGGACTGGGATAAGGCTTCCGAGGACAAGCTCGAAAGCGAATACGGCCCAGTATGTTTTGAACACGCCCGCAAAAAACGCAATGAGATACGGCCAGACCGGCGGGCGCAAAGGATTCGGTGCGAACGGCGGCTGCGTATCCCACGTCATGCCGTGGCCATTCAGGATTCCCTGCGACAATTCATAATATCCGTCGTCGCCGTGGATCGAATTCAGGAGATTGCCGTCATTGTGGGCAAAAACGATGGAAAAAAGTACGAGCCTCGCGGCGAGGGCGATGCAGAATATGATGACCTCGACTTTATAGCGCGCAACAAAATCCTTAACCATTTTTTTCTATGAAAGAAAGGATGCGACGGGCGCGCTTCTCCCATGTATGACTGGAAACCCGCGCGAAAGCGCTCTGGGCGAGAGCCTCTCCCCCTTGAGAATCAGAAGCGAGCGTCCGGATCGCATCCGCGAGGGCTTTTGCATCATCAGGCGGGACCAGAGACGCCGACGATCCGTCCACGATCTCGCGGATGGATGGGATGTCGGATGCGACGATCGGCCTCCGGCTCGCCATGTATTCGAACAGCTTCATCGGCGACGTGTAGTAGAGAGATATCGCTTCTTTACCCGAATTAGGAAGCGCCAGAACGTCAGCGGCCTTTTGCCAGACAGGGATTTCAGCGTACTTTTTGTGGCCTGCGATCAGAATCCGCGGCGAGTCGCCGTATTTCGATTTGAACGCTGCGACGTCGGCATCGGTACCGCCCACGAATACGGCAAGAAAATCATCGGCGAGCATGCCTGCTGCCTGCGCGAGCGCATCCACGCCCTTCCAGCCATAGAGATGCCCTGTATACACGGCGATCTTTTTATCCGGAGGCAAACCAAGCTTCTTTCGAGCTTCTTCTTTAGACACGGAGATATCGAAAGCTCCTATATCTACCGCATTCGGCTCATAGAGCATGCGCTCGGCAGAGATGCCGAATGCCCTCTCGACCTTTTCCATCTTCCATTTGTTATGGACGAGCACCCATTTCATCTTTTTCAAAAATCGGCCGAAGAGCGCGAGCTTGCTCTCCGGAAAATCGTGCATTTCATAGAAAGTATTTCCCGCGACGCGCGACGCGGCGAGCAGAGGCAAGGTTTCGTTCGAATAGACGATGTCGTCAGAGACTGCATGAGCTTTTATATAGGCAACAATACCCTTTGAGAACGAGCGGTAGCTCATCCAGAACGATATCTTCCGGAAGACCGGCGACAATTCGGTGGCAGGTATCTCGACGATCGAAAAAACATTCCTCACGCCGAAATAGTCATATGCAGTCTGGCTATCGACACCCTTCCTTTTTGGAACAAGAACCGTCACCTCGAGACCGACATCCGCAAAAGCCTCGGCGCTTTTCGCCGCGAAAAGAGAGGCTGCTTTCTCGCCCGGGAACCTGCCATGGAATACGAGAAAAAGTCGGCGCTTCATGTTATTTATGGGCCACCACGAAATAGCCGAGCGGTATCCTTTCCGCCATGGCGCGATAGCGAGGAATGATCTTGAGCAAGGCCTTGTCTATGCCGACGGCGACCGCCTTGAAGGCCGGTTTTATGATCCGCGGCAACGCTCCCGACGCGGATTGGTAGACCAGCGAACATATGCCGTAGCCGATCTCGCGTATGTCCATACGCTTGAATCCGTTTTCGAGAAGGAGCTTTTCGAGCGTGGACTTGGTGTATCGCATGTAATCGTCAGGACAGCCGTGGATGTGGTGCATGAACGGCACGGCGAATACGAACGTGCCGCCCGCCTTCAGCACGCGCGCCGACTCCGAAAATGCGTTATGGAATCCATAGATATGCTCGAATACGTTCATAGAAATGACCGCATCGAACGAACCGGTCTCGAGCGGGAATTTCTCCTGAATGTCGAATATCATGTCGCACGGATGCGACCGATCTATGTTCACGGTCGTAAACGCGTGCGAGCCTCCGATGAGGCTGTGATATTCGGACCCGATATTGCCGCCGAGGTCGAGGATCGCCCCGTCGAGAGAGATGCCGCGCAGGTTACGGTACTCTCCGTCGCGAATGATGGAGTAGGATTTCATGTTGAAATATAAGGGAAATATAGCAGATTTAATGCTATATTTAAAGGCGATTTAAAGGCACGGATGAGACTCCTCTACCTCAACAGCGAAAACCTCTATACCCAGGATACTCACCTCATTCAGGGCTTTCGCGAGCTCGGGCATGAGGTCATCGAGATAGCCGAAAAGAAGGAGAGCTTTTCCTATAGCCGCCTCATATCGCGCCTCCGAAGCGAATGGCGCCAGGGAGACGTCGTCA
Organism: Candidatus Paceibacterota bacterium; assembly: GCA_035546035.1. NCBI lineage: Bacteria > Bacillati > Minisyncoccota > Minisyncoccota bacterium. Next base: position 22,598 of record DASZXC010000003.1, on the reverse strand, counting down.
TCGTCGGATACCCCTCTCCTCTCCTCGCGATCCGTGCGAAACTTTCGACCCGTTTGCCGATCATATTCAACGCCGTGTCGTCGCAGTGGGAAGCGAACGTCGTCTCGCGCGGCGAGATCGGGTTCTTGGGCTGGAAAGCGCTCAAATCGTATGCGATAGACTTCATTTCATTCCATCTTTCCTCGCGGATACTCCTCGAAAGCAATGCGCAGATCGAATATGCGAGCCGATTGTTCTTGGTCCCGAAGAGCAAATGCGTCCTCTCGTATTCGGGCATAGACGAAAGGGATTTCTTCTATGATGCATCGGTGCAGAAGCGGCCTGATTTCACCGTGCTCTTCCGTGGCCGATTCCTGCCGGAATCAGGCATCCTCACCGTCATAGAGGCGGCGAAAAGGCTCGAGGATTCGGAAATCAGATTCCTCGTCATAGGGCACGGCTTTATGTATCGGAAAGTAAATGCGCTCCTCGTAGAGCTCGCTCCGAGAAATCTCGAGCATATCCATGACAGGCTTCCCGCGCATGAATTGCGGCGGCGGATGCTCGAATGCCATATATCGCTCGGCCAGCTCGCGCGGCATCCGAGGCTCGATCGCACCCTGCCGTGCAAGCTCTTCGAAAGCATCGCCTTAAAGCTTCCCTACCTTACCGGCAGGAATAAGGCGATATTCGAAGTCCTCGAAGAAAACGTGACCTGCGCCGCCGTCGAGCCTGCATCGGCAGACGAGCTCGTCGCGAAGATCATCGCCCTTAAAGAGAATCCTGATACGTGTGAAAGGCTCGCGGCGGCAGGATATGATCTCTACAAATCGCGCCTGACCTCAAAGAAGCTCGCCGAGGGCGTATTCACCGCGATAACGAAAACTGCATGACCTACGATTTTTGCACCCTTACCGACAAGAACTTTGTCTATAAATGCCTGGCTCTTTTTGATTCAATAGAAAGGCATATGCCCGGCTCGAGGCTCTGGGTCCTGTGCCTCGACGACGAATCCGAAAGGCTTTTTAAAAAGCTCGGGAAGCCGGGCATAAAGACAGTGGCGCTCGTAGATATCGGGAACAAAGACTTGGAAGCGACGCGCGCCCGGACAAAGCAGGAATTCGCATGGACGTGCAAGCCGGCGATCATGAGCTATCTCCTCGAAAGAAAAGTGAGGGGATCGCTCATATTCGCCGATTCAGACCTGCTCTTCTATTCTTCCGTCGCTCCCCTCTTCGATGCGCATCCGAACGCGTCTATCATGCTCACGTCCCATAAATTCACGCCGAAGAAAGCGCCGCTCGCGGATCTCGTCGGTTATTTCAATTCGGGTTTCATCGTCTTCAAGGACGACGAGACAAGCAAGGCAGCGCTCCGAAAATGGAAAGGTCAGTGCATCGAATGGTGCTTCAACTATCACGACAAAGGCCGCCACGGAGACCAGTCATACCTGAAGACCTGGCCGCAGGAATTTTCGAATATAGAAGAGATACCGGAAAAGGGCGTGAATCTCGGCACGTGGAACATTGACCGCTATACCATCAGGCAGCGGGGCGAAGGATTCTCCATAGACGGAGAGGCCCTCGTCTGCTATCACTTCCACGGCTTTATCGCATATCTCGACGGAAATACGGTACGTCCGTATCCGATCACCGTCCATCACGGGAAGATCTACGATGCCTATATCGCCGCGCTCCAAAAGGCGCAGGACGAGATCGCATCAGTCGAACCTTCATGGAAATATGGGTTCGCAGCGGAGATCTCCCCTCTCCGCTGGATTAAACAGGAAACAACGCGTATAGTTCGAAGCATATGTCAGTAAACCCTCTCCGAAAGATACTTTGGAAAGCCGGCCTCGATTTCCATAAATACAGGCCCAAGCCGAACCAGCTCATCTGGCTCAAGGAGCGCGGCATCAAGACGGTCCTCGACATAGGCGCCAACACCGGTCAATTCGCGGAAGAGATCCGCTCTGTCCTTCCTGATGCGTTCATATATTCGTTCGAGCCTCTGAAAGACTGTTATGACGAGCTCGTCGCCTCGCGGGCGGGCGATCCTCGATTCCAAGCCTTCAACTGCGCGCTCGGCGACCGGAACGCCGCGACCGATATCAACCGCAGCTCGTATTCGGCGAGCTCGTCGCTCCTCAAGATGGCCCAGCTCCACAAAGACCTCTATCCTCATACCAAAGGCGAGAGCACAGAGGCCATATCCGTGCGCCGCCTCGACGATATCCCTGAAATGAGATCAGCCCGCACCGAGAAGAACATCCTCGTCAAAATGGATACGCAGGGCTACGAAGACAAAGTCATCCTCGGCGGCGCGGAGTTCCTTAAGAGCGCGAATGCGCTCATCGTAGAGACGTCATTCGTCCCGTTCTACGAAGGCCAGGCTCTTTTCGCCGATATATATAAGCTCCTGACTTCCCTCGGCTTCACCTACAAAGGCGGCATAGACCAGAGGCACGACGGCAAGGACGGAGGCATCCTCCGCGAAGACTCTCTCTTCGTGCGCTAGGATTTAGTTCCCGCGCTTCTCGAACTTCGCCACGAACGACAGCGCGAAGAGCGACGGCCAGAAGCGCGCCTTGAGCCTCGTTATCGTCCCTACGACGGGAACCCTTTCAAAAAGAGTGTTGGTGTGAAGCTCGACCAATCGCAATCCCGCATCCGCAGCGATCTTTTCGAGCGCTTTTTTGTTGAACCAGTAGACATGGCCCTTCTTCGGCTGGTTATTCTCCGGAATGCGGCCGAGCAGAACCTGCAGTCGCGCCGGAAGCGAGCTGAAATTAGGCACGCCGACGACGACGTTCTTCTTTGCGACGCGCGCTGCCTCTTTCAATACCGAACCTGGATCATAGAGATGCTCGAGGATATCGAGGAGCGTGACGGTATCAAAGCTCCCCTCTGCGAACGGCAATTTATTGAGCCCGAAATCGTATACGCGGGTGTCGAGGCCTTTGGCATTCGCCTTTTTGACGCCTTCTTCCGAAAGATCGAGCCCTTTGCCCGTGATCGCCTTCTTTTTCCACAGAAGCGACAGCAAAAGGCCGTCGCCCGAGCCGAGGTCGAGCACGGTTCCGCGCGGGACCAGGTCGAGCGCCGCCCTGTGCCTGAATTGGATCGCCTGGTCTTCCCCGCTCCAGCGCCTGTTCTCGAATGCTTTTACGTCCATATGGTTAGATTATCCGCTCGACCACTTCTTCCGCAAGCCTTTTGCCGAGCATAGCCAAAGAATGCTTCGCCTCGGCGGTCGCGCGCAGCTTTTTGCGGTACGAATCTTTTTCCAGAGCCGAAAGCCCGAGCAGATGCGATATCTTTCCTGCGATTTCTTCCGCATCGCCCTCTTTCGCGACGAATTCAGCCGGGACAAGGCCGTCGAGGTTCTTATTCGTAGCGACCACGAGAGTCTCGCACGCCATCGCCTCGAATATCGTCTTGTCATACATGCCGGACGAAGACAGATTCACCGAAACATCATGAGCGCTGTATATACCGGGCGTCGCGCCGTTCGGAACGCCGTGGTAGAACACCGTCTTGTCGCCCAAGCCGAGCGCCGCGACTTTTTCCTGGAGCAATTTGTAGAATATCTCGTCCTTCGGCAAAGGGTCGCCGTAGAGAGACGCCGTGAACGGCACGTTGCTCTTTTCAAGGCGCAAAAGGATTTCGATAAAAAGATCAGGCTTCTTTACCGGCGCCATGCGAGCCAGGAATAGGATCGAGCCGGGAATGCGCCTTGTATCCGGTACCGGTTTGAACGTCTGCGTGTCTATGCCGACGGGCATGAGAACCGTCTTTTTATATTTCGCCGTGTACGAGAATCGAGACGTACAGAATACTTTCGCGCAGAAAGCAGCAGCGATGTCGGTGAGGAGCGATCCCGCATGGTGGTTCCTCCACATGTATATGCGCTTCCCCATCATCTTCCAGAACGGTCCGCCGAGCAGGATATATTCCTGATTCATGTGGACGAAGACCGCGTCATATCGTTCCGCGAATACATATTTGTAGAAACGAGAGACGTAGCGGAGCTTGGCGGCCAATCGGCTGCCGCCCCTTTCTTTGCCCAAAGAGCGGATCGTAACATTCGCCGGCAATTCGCATCGCCCTTTTTTCAGGCAGACGGCGACTACGGAATCGAAATTCTTGGCCGTTTCGTTGACGAGCCGGTGATACGCCGAAAGCACCGGATCGTCGAGGTCGAGGGCTTGAGTTATAAAAAGAAGCCTCATGAGATCTTCTTCCTGAATATAAGCAACTTATAGGTGAAATAACTGATGACGGCGAATATGAGTATGGCGAGAACCTGCGAGACCGTGACATCCATATGGAGCTTCTCGACGAATACGTAGAGCATGGCATTCGTCGCCCAAAGGCTCGCGAAATAGAGGATGCTGTACGCGAAGAACTGCTTCTTCTCCTCTTCTTTGTTATCGTTCTGGAAAGCCACGAATTTCTGGAGGAGGAATCGCGCGATGAATGAAACCGTCATAGCGAACGTCGCCGCGGCCAGATAATAGACGTTGAGATACGTCACGAGGACATACACGAGGGCGACGTCGAGAACCGAGGCCGTGCCGCCCGAAAAGATATAGCGGATAAACTGCGATCGGCGGAATATGCGCATCGCCCGCCGGTACGGAAAGAGGATGACATTCAGAGCGGTATCCATGGCGAGATTATACGGGATTACGGCAAAGCGCGCTCTATATCTTTCGCATGCTCTGCCAGATATGCTGCGCGCGACGGATACGGATACACATAATTCTTATTGCGAAGCTCGCCTGAAAATGCGCGCACGATCGATCGGGCGAACGCATCGGCATCTTTCGGCTCGCAGACTTCCCCTGCCAAAAGAGGCGCTATGCCGACATCGGTCGAAACGATCGTCGCGCCCGCCGCGTGCGCTTCGAGGAGCGCCATGCCATAGCCTTCATACAAAGACGAGAGCATAAAAACGTCGCATGTCTTCATATATGAGACAAGAGTATCATGGTCTGTCCACGGCTCGAAGACGACGCTTTCGTCGAGACCGAGCCTGCTTACGAGCGATTTGATATTCTCGAGCTCCGGACCGGCGCCGGCGATGACGAGACCTGCCTCCGAGCGATCGGCGAGAGCTTTTGCGAATGCGCGCAACGCCGTCGGCATATCTTTTTCAGCGGTGATGCGCGATGCCATGAGCGCGATCTTTTCGAATTGAGGATATTTTTGATGGAGATCGACAGAGATCGGCGCTCTCCTTATCTCATGAAGGTCTATGTAGACCGGCACGACGGACGACTTGGCGCGCAATGCCGTCGGCAGACCGGCGCGGGTGCGTTCTGATACCGTGCGGATCGCCTTGGCGGCGCGAAGCACTCGACCCGACATGAGTATGCGGAATCTGTTGAGGAATCCATCTTTGAAATAGGGGCTGTACATATCGGTATGAATCTGAACATGGAGCGGCAAGCCCGACCGTTTTGCCAATGCGAGGGCAGCGGAGCCTGTGACGAAAGGATCCTGGACCGTGATGACGGAATCTTTCGGCGATAGTCCGGCCTGCGCGATGACTTCCCCGCCTACGCGCACGATGTCTTTCATATATGAAGCCTTGCCGGCCGACTGGGTCGGATACGCGAACGTATTTGGAGCTATAGAAATCTTCGCCGCCGTGATAGCGGGATTTTTAAGAGAGCGCACGACGATGTGAAGCTCGTCGAAGCACGATCCGTAATCTTTCATGCGCGCCTGAACAGGGCTTTCTACCTGAAGCACCTTTTCGTCAGCTGATATCATGAGCACTTTCGTCATACTTCGCTATATCTTCTTTAGCTCGTCCGCAAGCCTGTCGAGCATGATCTCGTCGGTGAACCCGGAGACGTCTTTCTTAGCCTTTCGGGCAAGGCCGTCAGCGCCCTTTATATTGCCCAAAAGACCTATGATGGCCTCTTTAAGGCTCTGCAAGGCCCCAGGAGCGATCAAAATACCGTTCTCGGCATTCCTTATTATCTCGACGTTTCCGCCCACAGCCGTGGTTATAACCGGGGTACCTAAAGCCATGGTTTCGAGTATCTGGTGCGAGAATCCTTCATACGCCGTATTCAGGACGAACAGGTCGGATGCTTTCACGTATTCGAACATCGTTCTCTGATCCAAGCGGCCTGTAAATGCGACCCTGTCGGCGACGGCGAGCTCCGTCGCGCGCTTCTTCAGGCTCTCCCCGTCCGGCCCGTCGCCGATAACCAGGAGCTTGGCATCGGGATGCGCGGCGATGACGTCGGGCATGGCCTCGATCACTTCCTTGATCCCCTTCCATGGGACGAGGCGCCCGACGGTGACGATCGTCTTGCCCGTCCATTTCATGCGCTTCTTCAGAACGCTTGGAGTCTCCTTGACCGGCTCTATATGAAAGCCGTTATATATGACAGATACATTGCGCGAGTCCACGCCCCAATCCACGAGTATCGACTTCAGATATTTCGAAGGCGTGATGACGCGCTTCGCGCCTTCGGCGACATAGGCTTCTATCCATTTGAGAAGCCTGACCTGCCAGGCATGCGCGCCATGGTTCCGCGCGAAATGGTCGAGCGTATCGGTCACGCCGAACCTCTGCGTCCCCTGCTCCCAGGCATAGTCCCCGACGACCTTGAGAACGAGCTCCTTGCCGCGTATCTGGGAAGCGAAGAGCGCCGGAAGCCCCACGGAGACGGGATCCATGGCATATATGATGTCGGCTTCCGGCGCCTTGCGGAGCAATTCCATGAAATACATAAAATGCCTGACGAACCTCGGCTTGTGGATGTAGTCGCCGAAGCTCGCGATCTCGACTTCGATGCCGCGCTTCGGAAGCTCGTCATATATGAGCTTGGAATAGGTCGCAGGGCCGCCGATCTGCGGCGGGAATATGCCGGTTGCTACGAGAATCTTCATGGCTTCATCATACCAGGTCGAAAACCTTCTCCTTCATGTCGTTCGCGACCGTCCTCCAGTCATAGCGGTCTACGACCATGTGCATGGCATTATCCACGATCTCGGTGCGGAGGCTCTTGTCCTGCATATATATCTGGACCTTGCGGGCGATGTCCTGCGGCGAATTCGTTTCGCAGAAAAGCCCCGTTTCTTTGTCGCGGAGGAAGTCGACGATGCCGCCCGTCCTCGTAGCGATGACGGGTATGCCTGCGACCATCGCTTCGACGAATGAATTGCCGAATCCTTCGGAGAGAGACGGGCGGATGAATATGTCGGAAGCCTGAAGGTATCCGGGCAATGATTCATGCGGAACGAAGCCTTTGAATATGACGCGGTTATCCACGCCAAGCCGTTTCGCCTGTTGTCTGAGTCCTTGCTCCAGATGACCCGAACCGATATTGAGGAATTTCACGTTCGCCGGAAGGTATACGAGAGAGCCGATAATATCGCCGACCGCATTCTTTTCCACAAGGCGTCCGGCTGTGACGATGAATACGTCGTCCGGCATTTTGCCGATCTCGCGCTTTATCGCCTGGAGCTCTTCGCCCACGATGAATTTCGAGAACTTCTCCACATCTACGCCGTTCGGGACGACGACGGGCTTTGCGGTCGCACCCATATCGCGCGCGAAATCGGCCAGGTATTTCGAGATGGCCTGGATGCGGTCGGCATGCGCGAATATCTTGCGGAACGTCCCCCGCACGAACCGCGTCTTGCGGAGCATATAATCGATCGGATCGCCTTCCTGGAGCGTGAGCACGAACGGCACGTCCATATGGAAGAGCTTGAAGAAAAGGCCGGGAAAGCCGGCGACATAGGCCATGATGCTCCAGGTGAAATCGAATTTCATCGAGCGATGGAGACACGACGCCTTGAGCGGCGCAAGAAAGAGATAGAGGTATTTATTGAGCGCGAAGAGCGGCCCCGACGACACCGGAAGGCCGACGCGGTAGACGGTCACGTTGCCGATCTTCTCCTGCACGGGCAGAGATCCGGCCTTCATGGTGACCATGTGGAATTCGATGTCCGCCGGATCGATACGGTCGGTCATCTCCCTCACGGCGACTTCAGCCCCGCCGACGAGGCGAGGATAGTATGCGAGGGAGAATATAAGGGCTTTCTTTGCTGACATGGCGGTTTTTACGGGATATATGAATTGTAGCGCCTCATTATAATCCTCTTGGAGGCGAAGGCGTTACATATCAAGGAGTTTGTTAAGGACGTCTTCCGGAACCTCGTTCGCCGGTCCGGAATGCTTGAGTTCAGGCGGTCGCGGCGCGACAGGAGGCGCCGGAGGAGCCGCTTCCTTCTTCGCCTCCTGCTTCGGCGCTTCTTTGGGAGCAGCCGGAGGCTTCGCTATAGAAGCGAGTGCCTGACGCAGGTCGTTTCGCGACTCTTCGGTCACGCCCTTTTTTTCGGGTCTCTGATCGTTCGGGCGCTTCTGATCTTGGCTCTGGCTATTCTGAAGCGGACGCGGCGTGACCATGGCCTTGATAGCGTCGAAACCATGAAATCCGTCGCTCGCGTCCATCGGCGGCGTCTCGTGGCGACGATTATTCTCCTGCGGCAGGCGCCTGTCGTCTCTGCGATCTTCGCGGCGATCGTCACGCCTCTCTTCCCTGCGCGGCTCGCGCGGCGGCATAGGTGAAGGCGCCGGCGGCATCGGCCTGTCAGCCCTTTCCGCCGTGCTGGTCCTGTCGCGCGGCTCTGCCTTCATGGTCGCGAGAGGCCTGTCGGGCGTCGCGCCCAAGGTCTGCATGCGGACGAGCTCTTCGACGACCGGACGAACTTGGGTGAATTGGGCGCGCGAGCCCTGGACGACTTGCTCCTTGAACGTGACGGCGGGTTCGGGTATCGGCGGCAGCGTGGTCGCCGAAAACGGCTGCGAACCTATCCCGTCGATCATAAGCCGCAGATATATCTGCGCGAAGCCGAGGTTCACGATGTCTTCAGCCGTGAATTGCGGGGCGAATTCCTTCTCCAAGACCTCTGCGTCGTACGAGCCCACCCGGAACACGATCATGGTACCGACGTTGCCGAACACCGCCGCGCGCACTTCTTCGGACATCTGCTCGATGTACTGATGCGCCATGGTCAGGTTCAGCTTGTATTTTCGCGCCTCGGAGAGGATATCGGCGAAAGACTCGTTCGCGAAGGACTGGAATTCGTCCACATAGAGGTAGAAGTTCGGCAGGGTCTTCATTATCTTGTCAGAGACGTCGGCGCGCGACATCGCGGCGAGATATATCTTGGTGATGAGCATAGCGCCGAGGAGATTGGCGTTCGATTCGCCCACGCGGCCTTTCGAGAGGTTCACGATGAGAATCTTCCTGTCGTCCATCATCTTGCGAAGGTCGAACGACGATTTCGGCTGGCCGATGATATTCCTGATGAGAGGGTTATTCGTGAACTGGCCGATCTTGTTCTGAATGGCCGGAGTCGCTTCGGCGGCGAACCTGTCGGTATATTTGGCGAACTCGTCCACCCAGAACGACTTCACCGCCGGATCTTTGATGTTGTCGACGACCTTTTTGCGATAGTCCTTGTCAGAGAGCATCTTGTTCACTCCCAAGAGCGTCGCTCCTGGATATTCGAGGAGCGCGAGAAGCGTGTTCGAGAGGATATATTCCATGCGGGCGCTCCACGCATCGGCCCATATTTTTTTGAATGTGGACATGAGGCCGGATACGACGAGATGGCGCTTGTCGTAGCCGACGTCCTCCATGACGTTGAACGCGATCGGGTGCTCGACGTCGAACGGCGCGAAATAGAGCACGTCCTTGAGGCGATTTTCGGGAACGTAATTGAGGAGAAGCTCGGCGGTCTTGCCGTGAGGGTCTATGAAGCAGCAGCCTTCCCCGCCCTGAATGTCTTGCACCGCCATATTCTCGAGGAGAGTGGATTTGCCCATGCCCGTCTTGCCGATGATATAGACGTGGCGGGTGCGGTCTTTTGCCTTGATCCCGAATTTGACGCGCTTGTTCCGGGCATCGGTCTCGGCGAAGTATGTGACTTTGTCGTCGCTGGTCATTTCCATCATTATGTCACAAAAAAGCGGCCGCCGATATGCATCGGCGGCCGCGCAGGCTTTTGCACTTCACGACGTTCAAGCAGGCATCGCGGAGAGGCCTACCGGCGCGGACTGGCCGCGACGGGCCGCATCTTCCTTGATGGCCCGGGCTCTCGCCAATCCGCAGCCGACGGGAATCACGGGTTCCGGCACGCTCCGCGAGGAGCGTTCGGGAACCGGTTTTTCCGGATCGACTTTGGGAAGGCTGGGACCGAGGACAATGGTACGTCTGGCGTGTGGGTGCATCGTTATGTATTTTGTAAAATACCGGCGAAGCTCCTGAGAGGAAACCGTAACCCCTCAGCGAGGGGCTTGTTGCCGGCGAACAAGACCTTCGAAACTATATCGAATCGCCGGATTTTGTCCAGACCGCGAAAGCGCGGGAAGGCGAAAAGGAAAAGCCGCTCTCGGTATGAGAGCGGCTCGTCTGACGGCGAACGCCGGCGATCAGATCGCGCGGCACCGGCGGACCTTCGAGACCGCCTGATAGCTCGTCTGCGGCTTGCCGCATCGGGAGCAGGTGCCGCTGAAGATGAGCCTCGACTTGCAGCTGTCGTTCTCGCATCGAGGCCTCATCTGATAGAGAGCGAAGAGGACCACGACGATAGACAGAGCAATGAGGATTCCGAGGAAACTGCCCAGCACGAGCAGCACGCCGAATTTTATGCAAAGCCCGGCAAGGACAGCGGCAGGGATCACCAGTACGGATAGAGCTATGGTTTTAATATTCATCAGATATAAGGAACGAGGAAACGCTTGGGAAAGTTCCTTGCTATCCTATAATGATTTTAATCTAAAGTCAATATCACGGCTTCGGCTCGAGCGCCGCCCTCGTATATTTGTTCCCCGCATTCCAGAGCGACCAGCTCGTCGCGCTCGAATCGTAGTCGGCCTGTATCTGCGCCCTCACCATCTCAGCTGTGTACGTGACCGGATAGTTATTATCCTGAAGCCACGGGCGGAGCTTCTTGCTGTCCCATACGGGCTTCGCATAGACCGCGGGCGTAGAGGTACCGATACGGGTATCCGTGAGGATCGGGGTCGTCGTCGCGGCGGCGCGAGCGACGGCCTTGTCCATGGAGATCTTCACGACCTTGTAGACGTCCTTGTTCGGGTCAGGGATCCCGTAGAATCCGTCCGGGTAATGCGACGGATAGACCATCGGCATCACGTAATCGAAGTTCGCCAATCCGTATTCGAGTATTTGCCCGATGTTCAGGTCGTCGGTATTGGTCGTCGTCATGCCGAAGAGGTCGCCCGATATGGTGATGCCGAGCGGCGAGAGCTCGTGATGGAGGTATTCGTAGAATCCCCTGACGACCTGGCTCTTGTCTTTCTTCCCCGACAGCGGATACCAGATGTCTTTCATATTGCCGTCGGCCGGGAATCGTATGTAGTCGAAGTTTATCTCGTCGAAACCGATCGCATGGGCGTCTTTCGCTATGTCTACGAGATACTTCCAGTGCTCGACCGACGACGCGTCTATCCACGCGATGCCTTTATAGTCGCGCCAGACAGTAGACGTCGCGCTCTCTTTTTTGACAGCGAGGTCGGGACGCTTCGCCACCATGTACTGGTCTTGGAACGATGCGACGCGGCCGATCACATATATATCCTTCGCATGGAGCGTGTCGATGAAATCCTGCATGTCTTTGACATAGCATCCGCCGACGGCGTCTTTGAGCGCGGGATTCTCCGGCATGAACGAGATATGCCCGTCGAACGACTTGATGTCTATAACGACGGAGTTGAGCTCGGTCTCGTCTATGAGGTCGGCGAGCTTCACGCGGAGCGAAGGCGTCGCGGCGACGCACGACGTCATATATATGCCTTTGACCGGCTCCGGAGTCGGCACATGGGTAGCCTGGCGGCCGACCGGAACGGGTACGGTGGTCGTCGCGACCTCGACAGGCTTATTCTCATAGGTCGTCTGCTCGAAGAGCGGCCCGGCCGCATAGAGGAAAATGGCGAGGAACATAAAAAGCAGGAATAGGCCGACGCCTATCCTGTACGCTCGAACGCTCTGTTTGGTGTTCTTCCCTGACACTCGGTATGTGAAAGATTATCCGCGGCTCATGTACGCCAGCGCGATGACGAAAAAGCCAAGTATGCCGTATACGACGTCGTCCCACGATGAAGGGAAACGGAGTAAAGGCTCGATGACTATCAGAACACCCAAGGCGATGATGACGTTCCTGAATCTCATGCGCGCATTATAGCACGCGAGAGAGGCGCACGAAGAGCGCGCGGCTGTTGATTAGCTGACGATGACGACGAATTCTCCGCGGAGCGTTCCCGGATTGTCTCTGAACGCCTTCAAGACCTCTTCGGCGGTTCCGGACACGTATGATTCGTGCATCTTGGTGATCTCGCGAAGTATAGTGACGGTCTTTTCCATTCCCTTCAGCGCTTCGAGCGTCTTCTCTATGCGGTGCGGAGATTCGTAGAACACGTATGGGCGCTCTCCGGCCTTGATCTCTTCGAACAGGGTCTGCCTGCCCTTCTTATGAGGCAAGAATCCGAGGAAGACGAACTCATGGAGAGGCTTTCCGGCGATGGAAACCGCGGCGGCAAGGGCTGACGGGCCAGGAATGGCGACGATATTCGCCGCCGGCAGGCGGGCGCGGACCTCAGAGACCAAAAGCATGCCGGGATCGGATATGCCCGGCGTACCCGCGTCGGTGACGAGAGCGATATCGTTCCCCGCTTCGAGGAGCTCGATGACGCGATCGGTCTTTACGGGCGAGCTCTGGGCGTGGAAGCTTTCGGTCGGAACCTTGATGCCGTATTTGGAGAGGAGCACGCGCGAAGTGCGGGTGTCTTCGCAGAATATGACGGAGACTTCCTTGAGCACGCGCAAAGCGCGGAGCGTGATGTCCTCGAGATTCCCTATCGGCGTCGCGACTATATAGAGAGTGGCCATAGTTTCGGCGATAAGTATACTATCATTAATGCATATTAGCCTTAAAAAGCCGCTTGTCTACGTGACCCGCGACATAGAGCGCGCGCTCGGTATGGAGCCTGCCGGAAATTATTTCATCGTTTCGAACGATACGCCGTACGGCCGCGAGGTCCGGAAGAGATTCTCCGAGAACGTGCGGCTAGCAAAAGGCGCGGATGCCGGCGAGCTTCTGGATACGTTCGACCTCCTTTCTCTTCCTGAAACACAGAAAACGATCGCCGAACGCGGGGCGGACGTTCTGGTATTCCAGAACACGGCGCGCATAGAGCGGTTGGCGAAAGAGAAAGGCTGGAATCTTTTGAACCCGAGCGCGGAGCTCGCAAAAGAAGTCGAGGAAAAGGTGTCGCAGGTCCGATGGCTCGATGACATCGCCGGTCTCCTGCCTCCGCATCGGATCATGCTCTGTAAGGACGTTGCGTACGCGGGCAAAAAATCCGTCCTCCAGTTCAATCACTCGCATACGGGCCAAGGCACATACGTGATCGAGTCGGACAAAGACCTGGAGAAGATCCGCGCCGATTTTCCCCGGCGCGAATGCCGCGTCGCCGATTTCGTGGACGGACCCGTGTTTACGATGAACGTCGTCGTCGGAAAAGGCACGCTCATGGGAAATCCGAGCTACCAGATCACGGGCCTCGAGCCTTTCACCGACCTTCCCTTCTCGACCATAGGCAATGACTGGAGCCTGGCGGCCGACGCTTCTTTCAGAGGCCTGCTCAAAAGCACCGCGGGCATGGCAAAACAGATCGGGGCGCGGCTCGAATCCGAGGGTTGGAAAGGCCTCTTCGGCATAGACGTTATATATGACGCCGCTACGGGCAAGGTATCGCTTTTGGAGATAAACGCCCGGCAGCCCGCATCGGCCGTATTCGAATCCGCGCTCGAGAAAAAAACCGGGGCAGACGCCCCGACGATATTCGAAGCCCACATCGCAGCGCTTCTCGATATGCCTTTTCCTGAAAGGCTGCCTCTCATATCAGGCGCCCAGATCGTTAAGCGCGTCACGGAGATTCCCGCATCGGTCGATATCGACGCGCTTCGCGGACAGGGCCTCGCCGTCATGGCATACGAGAACACGGATCATAATAAAGAGCTTTTCCGTATTCAGTCAGAGACGGGTATAATGAAGGCCCACGATCAGCTGAACGATTTGGGACGATTCATCGCATCATGCATCAAGACGCCGTAGAGATAACGAAACCGGAGACCGAGAAGCTCGAAGGCAGGGCTCGAGCGGTCATCGACGCATACCTCGCCCTTCCTTTGGGGACCAAGCCTTCGTGCCCATATTTCAATAATAAGCGCCATAAGACGCGCAGCCAGTTGCGCGTCCTCAAAGGCAAAGGCTCGCCTGAAGAGATCGCCGAAGAGGCGGACATAGACGCGAAGCACTCGCGCGTGAACGTGGCGACGCTTTCGACGGATAAACTAAAGGAATTCCTCGTCGCCCATGACCTCGGCGTCGACTGCTCCGGTTTCGCATACCATGTATTGAATGCCGTCGCCCAGGAAAAGCGCGGCAGAAACATCTCGGCGTTCGTGCGATCGAACCGCTCGGGCTTCATAGGCTCGCTCATAGCGCGTCTCCGTCCTGCCGAGAACATGGGCGTAGCGACGTTCGCAAACGAAAGGAATAGCGCCGAGATCGCGGCCAGCGACGCGCGCCCGGGCGATATAATCACGTTCATGGGCACGGGTAAGGACGGACTCTATAACCACATGCTCGTCATCACGGGAGTCGAGCGATCGTCGAACGGTATCAGGCTTTCATATGCGCACTCATACGCATGGCCTTCCGACGGCACGACCGATCACGGCGTACGCGAAGGCGACATATTCGTCCCTGCCGGCGAGACCATGGGTGACATCGCCCGCGGCAAAGGGGTCTGGAAAGAGAAAGGAGCGACGGGTCCGGAAAACTATACGCTTGAAAGCGCCCGCGGGGCAAAAGAAGTCTCGGTACGCCGGCTCGTATTCCTGGCTTAAAACCTTTATTTAAGTCGCCTTTTGGCCTATACTGGGCCTCATGACGGACTTTCTCCCCCTTCAGATACATAGCCTTACGACCATCATCGGATTCGGCATCGTAGCATGCCTGACGAGCCTTGCATGGGCGCCGTTTCTGATAAAGATCCTCCGCCGGGGGAGGATCGTCCGCAAATCGGAAGGCGACAAGACGCTCGGCCTCGAATCCCGATCGGAAAAGGCGAATACGCCGATCATGGGCGGTCTCCTCGTCATCGTAACGGTCGCCGCGCTCGCCTATTTCTTTGACTGGGACCGCCGATACACGTGGGTACCGGTCGGCGTCATGCTTTTGTCCGCCGCTCTCGGCGCATTCGACGACCTTTTGAATACGTTCGGCTCTGGCCGCCGCCAGAGGAGCCTGTCGCAGACGATGACGCTCATACGCGTCCACAAGAACATCCTCTACCGCCTCTGGCTCGTCGTCACGCTGCCCTGGACGGTCTTCAAGCGCGCGACGACTATATTCGGATCCAAACAGCGTACGGGCGTCCTCGTCCATGAAAAGCTCCTGCTCCAGTTCGCCGCGGGCGCCGTATCCGTCTGGTGGATCTATTACAAGCTCGGCGAAGCGTGGCGGGACATATACGTCCCTTTTCACGGGCTCGTCTCGATCGACGGCTTCCTTATTCCCCTCATCATCTTCGTCGTCATGTTCACCGCCAATGCCGTGAACGTATCCGACGGCATGGACGGCTTGGCCGGAGGCATGCTCATCCCGACATTCGGCGCGCTCGCATTCCTGTCGTGGATCGCGGGCTATGACGCTCTCGCCATACTGAACGCGGTAACCGTGGGAGCGCTCATCACCTATACTTATTTCAACGTAAAGCCTGCGCGCTTTCAGATGGGAGACGTCGGATCGCTCGGCCTCGGCGGATTGCTCGCCATCAACGCATTGGCGGTGAACAGCATGGCCATACTTCCCTTCATCGCATTCATGTTCTATGCCGAAGCTGCGACCGTACTCGTGCAATCCGTCGGTCGCCACGTATTCGGCCGTCGCGTATTCCGCATGGCGCCCTTGCATCATCACCTCGAATTGAAAGGCTGGAGCGAGGAAAAAGTCATCATGCGCATGTGGATCGTGCACCTCGGCATGGTGCTCATCGGCGTCTGGATAGGGCTTCACTAGGAATATAGGGCGCCTCGCGCGCACGCATATGTCATATCTCACATGGGACAGCCGGGTCATAGCAGATCTTTCTCCCGAAAACATCGAACGGATGTACGATAAAGGCTATGTCTTCACGCGCGTCGGCAAGGGCGTCATGAACCAGACGCGCTCGTTCCGCGTCGATCTCTCCAGATTCGAACTCTCGAGCGAGAACCGGCGCATCCTCCGCAAAGCCGAAAATCTCGCCCTCGAGGCCGAGGCCCTGCCCTACAAGGATTATTCCTGGCAGATCGGCAAGCTCGCCAAGGATTTCTACGCGAAATTCGGCGACAGCGTCTTTACCGCCAACAAGGCGCGCGAGGTCATCACCGACGCCGACAAGAGCAACTTCAACCTGCTCCTCGTATTCGGCGACGCGCGCCGATCTTCGCAGATCGGCTTCGTTATCGGATATCGCAGCGCGAACATATTCCACTACGCCTTCCCTTTCTACATCGAAGACGCGCGCGAGCCGTCGCGCGGCCTCGGCATGATGACCATGGTCCTTCAGAAGGCCAAAGAATGCAACAAGAGATACGTATATCTCGGCTCGCTCTCCCGCCCTACCGACACCTACAAGCTCCAGTTCAAGGGCGGCGAATGGTTCGACGGCGAGAGATGGCGCACGGACATAGAGCCTCTCAAGGAACTGCTTAAACCATGATATGAAGATCTCTCTCGTTGTCGTAGGAAAGACCCAAGACCCGAACGTCGCGGCGCTCGTCGCCGATTATTCGTCGCGCATCGATCGTTACAGCGGATTCGATATCGTCGAGACGACCGACGATAAGCTCATGAAAAATCTCGAAAAATACGACCGCATTTTCCTGCTCGATGAAAAAGGCCGCGCATATCGATCGGTCGAATTCGCCGATTTCATCCAGAAGCAGTTGAATGCGGGCATAAGATCCGCCGTGTTCGTCGTGGGCGGGCCATTCGGATTCTCGGACGAAGTCCGTGCTCTCGCCGACGGATCGATCGCGCTCTCGTCCATGACGTTCCCGCACGACCTCGTGCGTGCTATATTCCTAGAACAGCTCTACCGGGCTTTCACGATACTCCGGAATGAAAAATACCATCACGAATAAGAAAGGTGCCGCCCAAAAGACCCAGAAAGTCCATTTCATCGGCATATGCGGCGTGGCTATGAGCGCCGTCGCGACGGCTCTCTGGCAGAAGGGCTATAAAGTGACCGGCTCGGATTCCGGCTTCTTCCCGCCCGTTTCGACCAATCTCACTGATCTCGGCATTCCCTATTATCCTGGTTTTCATCCTGAAAAAATGGTCGGGGGTGGAGCGCCTGATCTCGTCATCGTGGGCAACGCCATTTCGACCAAGAATCCAGAGCTCTTGTACGTGAAAGAGCATGGTATCCCGTTCATGTCTTTCCCTGAAGCGGCGGGCGAGCATATTATCAAGCCTCATTCGATCGTCGTTACCGGCACCTACGGCAAGACGACGTCGTCAGCGCTTCTCTCCCATATCTTGAAACATGCCGATATGAAGCCTTCATACATGGTCGGCGGCGTCACCCAAGACAATTCGGCATCGGCAGCGATAGATGCGGGCGAATGGTCGGTCATCGAAGGCGACGAATATACGACGGCGAAATGGGACAAGCGCCCGAAGTTCGCCCACTACAAGCCGACGCATCTCATGCTCACCGCCGTCAAATGGGATCATGCCGACGTCTACCCTACGGAGAAAAGCTACCTCGACGCGTTCAAAGCGCTCGTCGCGTCGGTTCCCGCGCCGAAAGCCGACGGCAAAGGCGGCAAAAAGAACGGGCTGATCGTCGCATGCGCCGATACGGAAGCGGTGCCGAAGCTCCTTGCCGGCTTGAAGCGCGAATACGTGAGCTATGGCAAGGACGAGAAAGCCGACTATCGCTATGAGAACGTCAAAGGCTCGCACGAGGGCATTGCATTCGACATCGTCTATCACGGCAAAGCGTACGGTATCAAATCGCCCCTCCTCGGCGGATACAATGCCGAGAATATCACCGGTTGTTTCGCCATGGCGCGAGAGATCGGCATCGCTCCGGGCGACATCACCGACGCCATAGCGACGTTCAGGGGCATGAAGCGCCGCCTCGAAAAGCGCTACGAGCACGAGGTCGCCGTCATAGACGACATCGCCCACTCTCCGGAGAAAGCCAGATCAGCGCTCGCCATCATCCGTTCTATATATCCGGGCCTCATCGTCGCCGTGTACGAGCCGAATACCGGCAACCGTACCGAGCAGTCCAAGCCCTCATATAAAGATGCGTTCAGGGATGCCGATACCGTGGTCATCCCGCGCCTCACTAAATTGAAGGCTGATCCGACCGATCCTGAAAAGACATTCGAAGGAGAAGAGCTCGCCGCTCTCGTCAAAGAGTCGCACAAAGACGTCCATTATATAGACGACGACGCGGAGCTCGTGAAATTCCTCGCGCGCGCGAGGGGCGAAGGCGATGCCATAGCATTCCTCGGCTCGCACGGATTCCGTGGAATGATAGAGGAAACGGTAAAGGCCCTTGCAGGAAAATAATAAGCACTAAAAAAACCCTAAGACGTCCCAGGGCCTGGCGGGACATTATGGGGTGTTTTTAGTGCTTATTACTTGCCTTCGTCTACTATCTCGGTCTCTACGACGCCGTTCATAATATTCGTGACCTCGAGCACTATTCCGCATCTGTCGCACTCGATCACGTGCTTTTGGGCTACCTGCGGATACCGCGACATATCGATATCGTTCTTGCATTCAGGGCAGACGCATTTCATACGGATTGTTTTGTTTAAGCCGGGTTAAATCGCGAAACGCTTTATATAGTACTGCAAAAAGGCTAGTATAGGAACGTGAAGACTCCACAGACAGAAGCTCCGGAGATAGCCAAAGAACTGGGCCTCGACAGGCTCTATTTCAAGCGCGAAGACCTCCATCCGTACGGCTCGCACAAGGGCCGCTCGATACCAGTGATGATAGACCTGAAGATCGCCGAAGGCAAAAAAGATTTCGCCATATCGTCGTCGGGCAATGCCGCGCTCGCCGCGGTGCGCCACATCCAGGAGCGCAATGTAAACGGCGACGGCCTGACGCTTTCGATCCTCGTCGGGGAAAAGATGAATCCAGCCAAGCGAAAGGCCCTCATGGACGAGATCAAAGATCCCGCTATCACCATAGAAGAGACCCCTCGCCCGCTCCAGGCCCTGTTCCGCCTGATCCAGGGCGGGGGCAAGGAAAGCCTTCGCCAGTCTACCGACGACGCCGCCCTCGTTGGATATACCGAGCTCGCCATGGAAATGGATGCGACGCCCGGTCTGTCGGCCGTATTCATAGGAACGTCGTCAGGCACGACGGCGGAAGCATTGGCAAAGCATTTCATCGAGCGCTGGCAAAAAGACGATAAGGACGGCGCCGGGCCGGTGCCGCAGGTCCATATCGTCCAGACATCCGGCAACTCCCCTCTCGCCCGCGAATTCTCTGCCGAGGAAAGCGAGCCCGAGATATCTCTCGCCGACGCGATCGTAGACAAGGCCGTTAACCGCAAAGGAGCGGTCGTCGAAGCGATTAAAGGAACTGGTGGCACAGGCTGGATCGTATCGAATGCCGATATCGCGCGTGCCATAGCGCTTTTGAAAAAAGAGGGCATCGCCGCGACCGCCAACGGCGCGCTCGGCCTCGCGGGACTCATCCGTGCCATAAACAAAGGCGCTCATTTTAGAGGTTCTGTAGTTTGTATCGTCACAGGCAAATAAAAAGACTCCGTAACGTCCCAGGGCCTGGCGGGACGTTACGGAGTCTTTTTATTTGCCTGTAAATCGCAGACTACAAAGTCTCTATGAGGAGCATGTTCGTCTCGGTGCCCGCGCCGAACGGCAGAGCGGACGCGATGACGACCTTGTCTCCCTTCTTGGCGAGCTTGGACTTCAGGAAATGGTCGCGAACCATCTTGGCGACCTCGTTGAAATCGGTCGTGCGCTTCACGAGGACCGGCATCGTCGCCCACGACAATATGGACTGGCGGAACGTGAGCTCGTTCGGCGTGAATACGACGATATGCTGGTCGGGCTTATGGCGCGACATGGATCGGGCGCTCTTGCCGCTCTCGGTGAACGAGACCAGGAACTTCGCGCCGACCCTGTCGGCGAGCTTCACCGCCGAAGCCGTGATCGACTCGCCGGAAGCGTAGAGGACGCCGGGAACGGTCTCCAGGAGCTGCTTCTTGACCATGCCCGCCTCCGCCTGGAGAGCGACCTTATTCATGACTTCGACGGCCTGTACGGGATAGTCGCCGAGCGTCGTCTCTTCGGAGAGCATGATAGCGTCGGTACCGTCTATAATGGCGTTCGCGACGTCGGAGACCTCTGCGCGCGTAGGGACCGGCGCCTTGATCATCGATTCGAGCATCTGGGTCGCGGTGATGACCGGCTTGCCCGCCTCGTTGCACTTCCTGATGAGCATCTTCTGGGCCGCAGGGACTTTCTCTGCGGGGATCTCGATGGCAAGGTCTCCGCGGGCGACCATGATACCGTCAGCGAGCGCGATGATCTCGTCTATGCACGCGAGGGCCTGCGGAGTCTCGATCTTGGCTATGATCTTGGCCTTGGATTTCTTGGCCTTGAGGATGTCGCGGAGTTCGGTGATATCGGACGCGCGGCGCACGAACGAGAGCGCCATGAAATCGACCTTGTTCTTGATGCCGAATTCGAGGTCGGCGAGGTCCTTCGGAGTGAGGGACGAGATGGTGAGGTCGGAATCGGGGAGATTCACGCCGCGCTTGCCCTTGATCTCGCCGCCGACGAGGATCTTGCAGACGACGCTATTGCCCTTCACCTCGAGGACTTCGAGCTTCTTCCTGCCGTCATGGAGGAAGACGATATGACCCTTCTTGACCTCTTTCGCGAAATTAGGATAGTTCACCGATACGCGCGCCTCGTCGCCTTCGACCTTGTCGGTCGTGAGCGTGAACTTGGCGCCTTCCTTGAGCATGACCGACTCGGTCTTGAACGTGCCGATACGGATCTTCGGGCCGCCGAGGTCCTGAAGGATCGCCGCAGGGATGCCGGTCTCCTCTATCGCCTTCTTGAGATTCTTCACGCGGTTGCCATGCTCGCTGAAGTCGCCGTGCGAGAAGTTGAGGCGCATGACGTTCATGCCCGCCCGGAGGAGCTTTTCGAGCTGCGGCTGGGATTCGGTAGCCGGTCCGATAGTGCAGACGATCTTGGTCTTCTTGTTCAAGGTTGTGTGGATTTAAGTCTAATTTCGGAAAGGAAAAACCGACCATGTCGGTTCCTTTCGCTGTGCGCGTACTAGGATTTGAACCTAGGACCCCATCAGTATCAGTGATGTGCTCTACCAACTGAGCTATACGCGCATTTTCAATGCTACAGGCGGCCCGGAATGGCGTTGATACGAGTTCGCCAGGACCTTGTAACGCCCCAGAAATATAGCAAAAAGAGGGCCGAATCGCAACGAAAGAGCGATAAAAAGGCGCCCTCTGATCTGGAGAGCGCCTTTTGAAACCTTGGGGCGGAACCGGCTTATCGTGCGAAAAGCAGGATCCACCACCAGTCGAGAGCCGGGATGTAAACGATGCCCGGGTCGTCGGAGAGCGCTACGGCAGCGCATCTCACGAGACCGAGGGTGACGTACGATCCGATACAGGCTCCGACCATAGCCAGGCAGAGCTTATGCTTTGCCGTGAGACGGAGGGAGACGAATCTCGCCGCCCTCTCGAATACCGATTCCTGGGGACCAACCCCGAGATCGGCGATGGTTCTGACTCTTGTCTTCATATGTGTCCTGAAAGAGCCTGCGAAGCGAGGCAAATTCGGGCCGGGAGGCCCTCGATTGTTTCCGGACTTCGACGGCCTTGTCTCCAAGGTCGCCGATACGAATCCGATCCCCTGCCGAGAGGACCGGCTTAGACCTGATCGAGAGGAGCTCCTTGCGGATGCTCCGAAGCTTGAACCGCCAGCAGACTCGTCGTGCGACGAGGACGGCATAGCGGGTCTCTTCTATCATCGTCATGGGATTGACTTTCCCTTTAAGATTTCGATGAGTAAGCTGGAATCGCCCACCCTTGCTGATTCTTCATAATTATATCAAATGGTACAGATTTGTCAATACCTCTCCGGCGGCCTTTCCGGACATAGAAAAACCGCCTCCGGATTCATCATCTGGAGGCGGTCTTTCGTATCAAATACTGCGTTCTATTTTGTCCCGTTCTGGTTATAGGTTCTTCCCCTATTTCCATCGGGTTTTAGATTCCCGCAAATCCGTTCCGAGGAACGATCGACGCTTTAAGCCCGTATCCGAAGATACGATGCAGTTTTTCACTTGAAATAATCCACGAGCAGCTTCCGCTACCCGTGCCTTGTTACGACTTACTCCCTGTCATTGAGCTTGCCTTAGGCCGCGACAAGCGCGGACTTCGGGCACTCCCAACTCCCTTGAGTTGACGGGCGG